>CAMWOK010000069.1 GCA_947175845.1 uncultured Lachnospiraceae bacterium
TGATCTCATCGAGCAGATTGTAGATGCGCTGTGCCAGGTGGAGCATGGTCTCGCCGCCGCCAAAGTTGTTGATAAAGCTTTTTTTCGCCTCCTGAAATTCCGCCCCGTCGCGCGGTGTCGACTCGTATTTTCCAAAATTCTGTTCCCGAAGACGCATCTCCTCGCGCGCCGGAATCCCTGTGATGTGCGCGATCGCAAGCGCAGTGTCCCGCGCCCGGATCAAGGGCGAGTACAAAATCTCATCAATGCAAAGCCCCTCGTCCAAAACCTTTCTGCCAAGCGCCTGTGCCTGTTCCTGTCCCAGCTGTGTCAGCGCGATATCCGTCGCACCGCAAATCTTATTTTCCACATTCCACATGCTCTGCCCATGTCTTGTAAAATATAAATACGCCATACCGATACAGCCCTTCCCTCTGTTCTCTACAGATCCAGCTTCAGGTCATTGTCCTGAATCCATCCGATCCTGCGAAATCCGAATCCTATGAGGTACGCAATCACCGCGGGCAGCAGAAAGCTGATGCACAAAAGCCCCATCCAGTCCCACGCTGTTATCGCGCTCTTCGTTCCTGCTGCAATGTCATTGAGCCACCCCGTGTACACGCCAATCTGCCCGACAAGGCCGCAGGTTCCCATCCCGGATGCGACCGCAGCCCCGTTCATCTTGAGCTGAAAGACGCACGTCGCAACCGGCCCTGTGATCGCGGACGCAATGATTGGCGGAAGCCAGATGCGCGGTTTCTTCACGATGTTTCCCATCTGTAACATGGACGTTCCAATTCCCTGAGCGAACAGTCCGCCAATTCCATTTTCCTTATAGCTCATGACGGCAAAGCCGACCATCTGTGCACAGCAGCCCGCAAGTGCCGCACCGCCCGCAAGCCCTGTGAGGCTGAGCGCCGCGCAGATCGCCGCGCTGCTGATCGGAAGCGTGAGCGCAATTCCCACGATCACCGATATGATGACGCCCATCAGGAAGGGCTGCAGCTCCGTGGCCCACATAATCGCTCTGCCGACAGCGCTCGCCGCGGTGCCGATTGCCGGCGCGCACAGGGTTGCCAGCAGTGCTCCCGTCAGAATAGTCACAAGCGGCGTCACGATAATGTCCACTTTTGTCTCCCTGGACACTGCCTTTCCAAATTCCGACGCGATAACTGCAATGATCAGTACCGCCAGGGGGCCTCCCGCACCGCCGAGCGTGTTCGCGGCATGTCCCACCGCAGCCAGCGAGAACAGCACAAGCGGCGGACAGTGAAGCGAGTAGCCGATCGCGACCGCCATTGCCTCGCCCGTGACTGCCTTTGCATATCCGCCGATCGTCACCAGCAGCGCAATCCCGGCGCGCTCCCCGATTGTGGAAAGGATCGTTCCTATTAACAGGGATGCAAACAATCCCTGTGCCATCGCTCCAAGCGCGTCAATACCATAGCGCTTGACAGATATCTCAATGTCCTTCCGCCTCAAAAACTGTTGTATTTTTTTCATAATATGCTCCATTTCTTTTGTAAACTGTAGGCAGTATAACACAAGATTCTGATTATTTCAATCATAAAGTTTGAATTTGATGTTTCATTGCAGTGTCTGAACACAATGTCTGAGCGGCGAGGCTTTTATTTTTGTACAGTTCCCAAATACAAGCGGTCGCCATATCTTTCACTCTGATAGATACAACGACCGCTCTAATGCGCTTCAGTATTCAATTGTTCTCCTCTTTCCCGGATGTTTTTATCCGACTTCTATTCTTTGGTTTCTTTCAAGTTTTGTCAAACTCTTTTGTGTTGCATTACTGGTTTTTCGTTCTTAACTTCTCTTTGTCTCTTTGCTGTGTCCGCCAGTAAAACAGCTCCTGGATCCACTTCTTTTTCTGTTGTTATCCTGCACTCAAACTTTGGCTTTGAAATACACTTCTTAATTTTCTGTTCTGCGGCTCCTGTCAGGTTCTTTCCTGACGCCGGCAGTTTCATCTTTTCATTCTCATATTCATTAAGGGATTTCTTCCGGTCAGAGTCAGGATTCTGTGATTGCCAAGGGACTCATCTCCTTTCCTGTGTACCTGTCAGGCACACCCTCTATCCTTAATTGTTGACTGTTCCCGAATGCAGCATTTGTTTTATCAAATGCTTTACAAAAGCTTTTTTGTATTCTTATACTTTTATCTTTGGTATATCTACAATTCTTCTTTTGTATTGATTCGTTGTTGTCTTTGGTACTTGTCCTCTGATGTTATCCTGTGTAATCATCTTCTGTACCTTGTTTTCTTTTTCCTTTGTGTAATTGTATAGTAACACTTATTTTCAGTAATTGCAATAGTTTTTGCAGATTTTATCAAATACTGTCGAATTTACCATATTCTGTCAGTTATTTTGTATATTGTTTTCTGAAAATTCTGACATTTTATGGTAAATTGAACAGTATTTTTATGAACCTGCCTGGTATCTGCTTACGGGCACTGTAACCTTGTCCAAACCTGCATCTCATTCTCACCGCGGTTTGCCCACGCATAATATGGAACATAAGTCAGTGTCACAGTTTCCCTGCCAACTTGTTCCAGGGGGCGATACAACCCCTGCCCGCCCCTGTTCTGCTCCCTGCTGCCAGCGGTCTGTATTATTTTGATTGGATTTCCCTGTATCTGGCTGTCCTTAACTGTAAATACAGATTCGGTATGCACGGACAGCAGATGCAGATTCCTTCCGTTGTCCTTCTCCTCTAAACAGTACACAACAGGACCGCGGACAAGTGCCGCCTTCCCCGCATTTTCCCGCACCGCCTGGGCAGAAATCATCCATTTCGGCCTCATGGAAAAGGTGATGTCAATCACATCCTCATCTGTCCACACCTTTGACAGATACAGATATCCGTCTTTTTCCGCAGTGTCATAACTGTCAGCGTCCCGAAGTACATACTCGTCACACCAGTCCGGTATCCGAAGCGCCGCCCTGAACCTGGTATCTTTTGCGCGTATTCGAAGCTGTACATCCCCCTCCCACGGAAGCCGGGAAGTCATGCAGATGTCCACCTCCCGATCCCCGATCCGTTTGGTGAATGTGCCGCCGATATACAGATGGAAAAAGAGTGTATCTGCACTTTCTGTGCAGGCATAGGCTCCGATCGAACTCAGCAGTCTGGCAATATTGGGCGGACAGCAGGCGCAGCCAAACCACTTCTGCCGGACTGGCTTTACATGGAACTTTCTCTCATCCCTGTGACATGCCTCCGGGTTTACCTCCAGAGGATTTACATAGAAAAAGCTTCTGCCATCCAGCGCCATTCCGCTCAGAACTCCGTTGTACAGCGCGCGCTCCATCACGTTCGCATACTTTGCTTCCGGTTTCATCTCCAGCATCCTGCGCGCAAAAAACACCAGGCCGATCGACGCACAGGTCTCAGCGTACGCCGTGTCGTTTGGCAGATCGTACGCAAAGGAAAATGCCTCGCCGAGATGTGTGCTTCCGATGCCTCCGGTAATGTACATTTTCTGTTCCACAATATTGTCCCATAAGCGTTCGCACGCCTCGTACAAACTGTCATCATTTTTCAGTCTCGCCACATCTGCCATGCCGGAATAGAGATAGACTGCCCGCACTGCGTGCCCCACCGCCTCATGCTGCTCCCGCACCGGCAGATGCGCCTGATGATAGGCATACCGGATTTTGTCCGGGGACTTGTCCCCAACATCCGCGTGCACCTCGCTGTCAAAATAATATGGCTTTCTTCCTCTCTCCTCCACAAAAAAGGAACTCAGATCCAGATAATTCTGCTTACCAGTCACCTCGTACAGCCTCACCAGCGCCATCTCGGCAATCTCATGGCCGGGATACCCTTTACATTTTCCATCCTCCGGTCCAAAATAGCGGTCAATGTACTCCGCAAAGCGCTCTGCTGCCCTCAAAAGCTTATCCTTGCCAGTCGCCTCAAAGTACGCCACCGCCCCCTCCACAAGATGCCCGAAGCAGTACAGTTCATGATGATCGCGCAGATTGGAAAAAATCTTGTCTTTGCCGTTGATGATATAGTAAGTGTCAAGATAACCATCCTCCTGCTGTGCCGCGCACACAATGTCAATCGCGCTGTCCGCAAGACGTTCAAGCTCCGCGTCGGGATGCTGCGTCAGCGAATACCCTACCGCCTCAATCCACTTGGAAAAATCTGTATCCTGGAACACGAAGCCATAGAACTTGTCCTCCAAATGTTGCGGGTCCTCCGGCAGCGCCTCAAATCCCCGGTATGTATATGCAGGCTCCGCATACGCCGCTCCGCGCTTATCGCGCTCCTGGTTCATCCTGCCGGCAACCTTAAAATTCCGCATACAATAACTGGGCGCCGCACCTGCGACTCTGTCGTTGAGGGCATCCCACTGATACGGTATCACTTCCCGGCGCACAAGCTCCATCTTATTTTTCCAAAATGCGTCCGTAATCTGAATCTTTCTCAGAGAAAGCGGCGTGCTAAAATATGCCTGTTCCATACTAAACCTCCATTCCTAAAACCTGTCTCCCAATAACCGCAGGACTTTCTTCGAAAATACAGTACATAAATGCGACGCACCGCGGGCTACGAACCCTAGAGCGTGAAAGCATTTTTCGAACACGCTCTAGCGCGCCTTTCTGTGCTTCTGCCTTTCCATGTGTTGGGCATTCTCAATCACATACGCAATCTCCGCTCTGGACAGCGCGCTTTTCTCTGCAAAGTCCTCCTGTGCCTGAAGTGTCTGCGCCTCCTGCAGTGTGATCAGCGCCCGGAGCTGCACAGTGTGATTTTCCACCGGAATGTACGCCTTTTTGGCCTTGTCAAACACAGATCGCAGCAAATAGTAATTGTAGGTATCCTTTCTGTTGTCTGAAAGCTTTACGATGTCATCCACTATGCACACGCCGAGCGTCTCGCTGTATATAATCTCCTTCTTCTGAAACAAAACTATCCCTCCAAGTATTTTTAAGCGCGCTCCAGCGCGGTAATATCCCGCATAATTTCCTTATCTGTGCGGGTGAGGAGCCTTATATTGTACTGCATCCGCCTGTCCACCTTCCGAACTGATTCATCCAGATACCCAAACCGCGCATCCATCCTCCTGCTCATTTGTCTTGTTTCCTTTTCGAGTTTCGATACCCTGGTATCCAGTAACGATACACTTGCTTTCAGACTCGACACGTCCTCCTTAAGCTCCGCCACATCCTCTTTCAAATTCGATACATCTTCCTTAAGCTCCGCCACATCCTGCTCGATATTTTCCAGTCGAGTCTCTATCCCATCGAGTCTCTGATGGACCGGACTGAGTCTCTGTTCCATCAACTGGTCCATCAACTGTCCCAACACCTGCAAATCCCTATCTTCCAGCATCCTGTCAGCCCTCCTCTTTCGCCTGTTAAATTCCACTTTAGCAAACTTTATTTATCCTGTCCACTCGAAATGTAAAAACTAACACAACTATTTTATCTTTGGTACTTTTGCACATATCAGCCAGCTTTATCCCGCCGTTTCATAGCCGGATACTATCATTTGTTCTAAGACAAAAACAGCACTCATCCTGCCGGAACGAATGCTGTTTTCAGCTTTCCCTATAAAATTCCATGTTTACATGAGTACCCTTTCCCGTCTGACACACCCGAGTTACGTCCCTTTCGCACCAGCCAACCGCATACCAAAGCAATCCGCCAGCAGAATATTTGTTTCGCTTGCTCTGCATCTCCAGACCATTTTCTGTTTCCTTAATACTATTATCGGCAGGAACCGCAAAAGACTTAACTGTATTTTCAAGCATCTGCAAATTGCTTCTATAACTATAAGCAAACAGGAGGGAACTCCCTCCTGTTTGTGTTTTTATAGCGTCAGACTTGTTTGCGCTTCTCCACAAATACCGGGAACGACTCGGTTCCCTTCAGCTCCTTGTAAGCAGAGATCTTAACATTCTTGTCCGTGATCGCGTACTCCACAGTCGCTCCGGTCTCGATCACTGTATCCTGCATCAGCACACAGTTTCTCACCTTCGCGCCCTTGCCGACCTTGACACCTCTGAACAGAACGCTGTTCTCAACCTCGCCCTCGATGACGCAGCCGTCCGCCGCCATCACGTTCTTCGCGTGGGAACCGACCGCGTATCTTGTCGGATTGTCGTCACGAATCTTGGTGTAGACCGGATTGGGCGAGAACAGTGCATTGATGTTCTCTTCTTTGAGCATCTTCATGTTCTCTGCAAAGTATGTATTGAGGTCGAGAATGCGTGCAAAATATCCGTCATGCTCATAAGCCTGCACATTGAGCTTGTCAAGCTGCGGCGATATGATATCGCGCTCAAAGTAGGTCAGGCCGTTCACATACGCCTGTCTGATCTGATCGATCAGAAGCTCTCTCTCTATGACATAGATGTTCATGGAAACGTTATTCTCGCCGCTCTCCTTATTGTTGACCACAATTTTCTGCACTCTGCCATCCCTGTCAATGTCGAGTGTATAGTACAAATCTTTCTTGGTCATATCAATATCGCGCAATGCCTTAGGCACTTCTTCCCTGGTGTAGGCGATCGTCACATCCGCGCCGCTGTCGATATGCTTCTGCAGAAGCTTGCTGAAATTGAAGTTGACCGCAACGTTCGTGTCCGCCATAATGACATATTTTTCCTTCTGGCGCTTCAGATAGTCGATGATGCTCGCTATCGCTTCCACCCTGCCGTTGTAGATGTTGACGGTCTTCTGTGCAAACGGAGGAATGATGTTGAGACCGCCCTTTTTGCGCGTCAAATCCCACTCTCTTCCGGAGCCGAGATGATCCATCAGGGAGTGATAATTTCTCTTTACGATCAGAGATATATTGTCAATACCGCAGTTTACCATACTTGAAAGCATGAAATCTACGAGCCTGTAACGGCTTGCAAACGGTATGGATGCCATCAGTCGTTCCGAAACAAGCTCTGGCACTAAGGAATCATAACTGTTTGGGAACAAAATGCCCATTGCTGAATCTGCGTTTGAATTGATCATGCTTTGTCACCTCCCTTTACATCTGCTGACACCATGGCGTCAGGCCCCACAACCGCGCCCTCGCCGATTGTCACATTGGAACCTACTGTCGCAACGCCCTTCTTGTCTCCCTCGGGCATCGCACCCACGACAGCATTCTTCTCAATCACTACATTCTCCGCGATGATACAGTGCTTAATCTGAGCGCCCTCCTTAATCGTGCTGCCGCCCATGATGACAGCATCCTCGATCACAGCGCCCTTCTCAACCTTGACGCCCGCAAAGAGGACAGAGTGTCTCACTTCGCCGTCAATGCTGCATCCGTCCGTGATCATGCTGTTCTCAAGCACAGCCTCCGCGCCGATACGGTGGCCCGTCATACCGCTGTTTCTGCTGTAGATGCGCCAGTCATCGTCAAACAGGTTAATGCCGCTGTTCTCCGGGTCGAGCACCTCCATGTTTGCCTCCCACAGGGAAGAGATGGTTCCTACATCTTTCCAGTATCCAGAGAAGCGGTACGCGTACATCTCTCTCTTGTCGCGCAGCAGGCTTGGGATGACATTCTTTCCAAAGTCGTTCTCGGAATCCGGATCGTTCTCGTCCTCGATCAGATATTTCTTGAGGATGTCCCAGTTGAAAATATAGATACCCATGGACGCCAGATTTGACTTCGGCTCCTTCGGCTTCTCCTGGAACTCCGTGATCTTGTCATTGTCGTCTGTGACCATCAGGCCGAAACGGCTCGCCTCATCCCAGGGAACCTCCATGACAGCCACGCTGAACTCCGCGCCCTTCTCCTTGTGGAATCTGAGGAAATCGCTGTAGTCCTGCTTGCAGATCTGATCGCCGGAGAGGATGATTACATACTCGGGATCATACCGCTCGATAAAGTTAATGTTCTGATAAATCGCATTTGCCGTGCCCTTGTACCAGTCTGAGCCGGTCGCCTTCTGGTACGGCGGCAGTACATGAACGCCTCCGTGCAGTCTGTCGAGATCCCACGGCTGCCCGTTTCCTATGTACTCGTTCAGCACCAGCGGCTGATACTGGGTAAGGATACCTACCGTATCAATACCTGAATTTACGCAGTTTGATAGTGGGAAATCAATGATTCGATATTTCCCGCCAAACGGAACTGCAGGTTTTGCCAGCTTCTGCGTCAATGTGTAAAGACGAGAACCCTGACCGCCGGCAAGCAGCATTGCAATCATTTCTTTTGCCATAAAATACCTCCAATCCTATTTTGAGCACTCATTTTACTTTTCGTTAGATATATATCAATTGCCTGCTCAATTTATGTTATTCTGTAACTGCCCTGTCTCCCTGGCAGCCACGACTTCAAACGGATTACAAACCGGCATCCGTTCTGTCAATCCATAATCACATCCTGAATAGTTACAATTATACTATAAATCCAAAAAAAATGGTAGTGTTTTGTTTATTTTATTGTAAAAATTTTGTAAAAAAATTATTTTTCTATGTATTGTGCTTTTTTCTGTTCGGTCATCTCTCCACTTTTTTCGTCATTTTTCTCAATAATTCCCAGATCCAAACACGCCTAAAAAAATCCTGCGCAGCCGCGCAGGATTTTCTGTTATTCGGAAACTCTGTTGTAGTTGATGAGACACCCTTTGAGTATGATCTGGCGCTCCTCGTCGGTGAGCTCGCCGAGCGTCATCTCAAATTCCTTCTTCTGGCCCGCGCCTGCGCTTCCGCCCACGACGTACGCTTTAATCGTGTCGGCCTTCTCCTCCACTGCCCTGCGGATGTCCGGAATGTAGATGTAATCCAGATTTTTGAACGGCAGCGCGCCTTCCTGGATGACAAAGGGAAGCATTCCCCAGTTAATCAGGTTCGAGCGGTATCTCTTGGTCGCGTACTCATTTGCAATGTTCGCCCAGCCGCCGAGCACCTTCTGGCAGCTTGCCGCCTGCTCGCGCGCGGAGCCGTCCCCCGGTTTCACGGCAAAAATTGTGCTTCCGATTCCGGTGTTGCTGCGGTCCGCGTCCGGCGTGATAGTCTTCATCACGCGCCATGCCTCGTCCAGCTCAGGGAATCTGCGCACCGGGCAGGCCATCTCCCGCCGCACGCTCTCCGCGTCCTGAATCTCCTTCGCGAGCCGTACATAGTTGGGATCTTTGCGCGAGAGTGTAAACTCTGCCAGACCAAGCGGATTCGAGCGGTAGGAGGACGTCTCTCCGGACGGAATCAGCTCGTCCGTCGTCGTCACGGGGTCGTGGATCTCTGAGACCACCTTGAGCATAAGGTTCTTCGTCAGCTCGACCATCGCCGGCCAGTCCTTGATGTTAGGTCCGAACTTGATTTCGACTGTCTCGTCCGCCACACCCCTGGAGTCAAACACGCGGTTCTCATATATTTTCCTGTCAAAGAAATATTTGTACTTTGTAAAGTTCCCGTCAAACTCCGTGGCGGGTGTCAGATATCCCTTGTTTGCCGCGGTCGCCGCGATAGAGCGCGCATCCATCAGCGCAACGGACGCAATCTGACCATTCTGGAGCTTGGAGCCCTCGCGATTCGGGAAGTTTCTCGTGGAGTGGCGGATCGAGAACGCATTGTTTGCGGGGGTATCCCCGGCGCCAAAGCACGGTCCGCAGAACGCCGTCTTGAGCACAGCCCCCGTCTGCAGCAGCTTTGCGGCACAGCCGTTTTTCACAAGCTCCATGTAGACTGGCATGGACGCAGGGTAGACGCTGAGGGTAAATTCATCCGATCCGATGCCTGCATTTTCCAGGATGTCCGCGGCTGCGCAGATATTCTCAAATCCGCCGCCCGCACATCCCGCAATGATTCCCTGCTCCACGTACAGCTTTCCGTTTTTCACCTTGTCTTTGAGCTTGAAATCTACCGCCCCGTCCAGGCTGACAAGCGCCTTCTTCTCGCAGTCGTCGAGTATATCCAAAAGATTCGCGTTGAGCTCCTCGATGGTGTAGGTGTTGCTCGGATGGAACGGCATGGCAATCATCGGCCGGATGCTGCTCAAATCAACCCGGATACAGCCGTCATAGTATGCGACTTCCCCTGGATTCAGCGCTGCGTACTCCTCACCCCTGCCGTGAATCTCATAGAATTCCCGGATGGCGTCATCTGTTTTCCAGATAGAGGAGAGGCACGTCGTCTCCGTCGTCATGACATCAATACCGATTCTGAAATCAGCGGAGAGCTTCGCGACGCCCGGCCCTACAAACTCCATCACCTTGTTCTTGACATAGCCGTTGCCAAACACCGCGCCGATGATGGCAAGCGCCACATCCTGGGGACCCACGCCCTTTACCGGCTCCCCTTCTAAGTAAACTGCCACGACCCCCGGCATGTTGATGTCATATGTCTGGTTCAGAAGCTGCTTGACAAGCTCTGGTCCGCCCTCACCCATGGCCATAGTGCCGAGTGCGCCATAGCGTGTGTGGGAGTCCGATCCGAGAATCATCTTCCCGCCGCCCGCGAGCATCTCGCGCGCATACTGGTGGATGACTGCCTGGTGCGGGGGCACATAGACGCCGCCGTAGCGCTTTGCGCAGGTCAAACCAAACATGTGATCGTCCTCATTGATGGTCCCTCCCACCGCACAGAGGGAGTTGTGGCAGTTCGTCAGCACATACGGCACGGGAAACTTTGTCAGCCCCGACGCGCGCGCTGTCTGTATGATGCCCACGAAAGTAATGTCGTGCGAGGTCAGCTTGTCAAATTTTATTTTGAGCCTGTCCATGCTGCCCGAAGTATTATGATTCTTTAAAATACCATAGGCGATCGTCTCCTCAGAGGCTGATTTTCTGTCCACCTCCCTGCCCGTCTTTGCCTTGATGGAAGCCGCAGCCTGCGCGTCGTCCGCGATCAGCTCTGTGCCGTTCACCAGATAAACTCCTGTCTCCAATAATTGAATCATTCTGTGTACCAATCCTTTCTTTAATTAAATATCCCTTTTCGGAAAAATGTTCCTGAAGAGATGAAACAGTTTCTCAGCCTTATAGACAAGTAATGATCATTATCATTCCGTGATAGTCAAATAATAAAATGCTTTTCCGCCCTTTTTTCTGTGATTATTCCAATCTTCTTCTATGGAATTCTTCACATTTTTTGAATCCGAGAAATTATTTCCTCGTTTTTTGCAGTGTTCAGCCAGTAATTCATCGCTGATGTCAAGATATATTACTACATCACAGTCTACAATAATTGTAGTGAACAACGGACGGCCAGCTTTTACCGATATTTTCTCATAAACCAACTGATCAATAAAGTCACCAATTTCTTTTGTCCAAGGTTTTTGACTAATAAATTCTGCTTCCTCTTTGGTCAATTGCGGCCATAATTCATCGTCCAAATCTACACAATCAGGAATTTGCCTCAGCAAGGTTGTCTTGCCACAACACGTTGTCGCCAAAACACAGATACGCTCATCTTTATGCTTATAAAAAATTGCATTGAGTGCATTGAGCGTTTCCTGAGCAGACGTTTGTATTGACATGCCGTAATCCTCCTATATTCGTATTCGGAAGTACGTTATACGCTGTTTTTTATCGACTGTCAGAACCTGTCTTTTGTTTATCAATAAAAACACATTTCGCCCGTTTTTGTCTATCCTGTTTCAAGTCAATACCCTCTGCAAGACAGCGATCTGTCAATTCCAGAATCCCTTCCTTGTATAAATATACTATACTATCCGCTCTCTGTGCAATGGTCAATTTGCCCAATTCATGACATATTC
>CAMWOK010000070.1 GCA_947175845.1 uncultured Lachnospiraceae bacterium
TCCCCCAGCCCTGTCATTCTGATGAAATGCCCGGGCTTAATCTCCGGTATCCCTGTGCAGGTACACTCGAGCGAGCCAAACCGGTACGAGATGTCCTCCATCATTGCCTGCGCCCTGTACTGTGCCTGTTCCTTCGCTATGGCGCCGGCGTCAATCACAATCTTTTTGGACTGGCTAATCAGCGCCTTCGCCTTGTTTCCTGTCGAAATCTTGTTGGAAGTCTTCTCAACAGCCGATACCATCTCCGCCTTTGCTGTGTCCATGCCGCGCACCTCGACACTCCTTACAAGACCGGTCATATCATATGTGATATCATAGCTGCGGACCCCCCTGTCCATGCCAAGCTCCAACAGGCACTCCTCTGTGGCCTGCTTTGCCCTGCGGAAATAGACATCCCCTGTATCAATATAAAATTCGTAATTAAACCGCTTTGCCGCTTTCACGATAAACTCATAATCACTCTCTGACACCATCTCCACCGTGCAGGCGGTAACCTGGTGATTCTGCCCGTTTGTCCTGTCGGGCGTGTCGTCCACGTGGACTGACCTCCATATGCCGTCCGCATTCATCTTCTGATACATGGGGCCGTTGAAAATCTCTTTCACGGCGTCTCCGTAATTGCCCGCTGTCATCTGCCTGGCATAGCTGTTTGCCATCATCATTCCTTTTGCATCCATCGCAGTGACCTCCACATGATGGATATCGCTGTCGTTTCGGACAAAGCGTACCTGCGCGATAAAGCCCACAAAAACCTCCTCCATCATGCCGCCATATCCCATGGAAATCCTCACGGTGTTTCCAAGCTGTACAAATTCCCTGCATCCGGAAAGTGCGTACTGTCCGGCCTCCACATTGTACACGCCATAGATCGAATAACTTGCCGCAGACGCCTCAAACCCGCAGCTTAAATCCACGGAGATTTCGCTCAGCACCAGATTGCTGCGGTTGTCCGCAAAGATTTTGTCCCCCACCTGCAGCGTGGCCATCGGGTATATAAACTCACAATACTTTTTCTTAAGCTCCCTGTATTCTTTTCTCATATTACCGTTCGCCCTCTTGCCCCTGCTTCGCGGGCTTGTCCTTGTGTTCCTCGTCCAGCCTGTCCAACGTCCTCTCAATCTGCTTTACGCTTGTCTCCGTCCTGACTGTGAGCTGCATATGCCCGCTGATTGGTCTTCCCACAGCATCGAACATATCATACTCCCCGGAAAATCCGACGAGCTTTCCGCTCATCTCGATTTTTCCCCATGTAAACGTTACCTTCTTAGTCGGGCTGTCGTAGAGCATGTTCATCACCAGCTCCATCTGCTCCCGCACAGTCTCGTCTGTGTCGTTCACGCTGTGGAATACAAGCTCAAAGGACACGTCCACAGTACTCTTTCCAGTAATCGTCGTGACCATCTCTGTACTCGATCCCACATCTAGCTGCGCAGTCTTTTCCGTGGATGTGCCTGCATGGCAGCGGATACTTGCCGGATTGTACTGTACCGAAATCACACCGTCCCTGATGGATGCTTTATTTCGTGCTGTATCTGGAGGCTGTGCTCTTTTGCCAGTACTTGCCGCCCCGCCCTTTAGCCGGCCCTTTGCTGCCGCAAGCACATTGTCCTGTCTCTGAAAACGGCTGCCTGCCGAGTCGTTCTGTCGCACACCCTTGCTGCAGTCTATCTGGAGTATCGCTTTCTGTATCATATTTTCCTCTGTACTATCTTATATAACCTACGTGACATCAATTGTAAAATCAACTGTCGCGCGCATTGGATCCCCTTCGCGGTTAAACAGGACATACTCCGCGTCCACGCTCTTTACAACACCCTTATAGCACATGGTTCCCCAGTAAAAAGCCACCTGGCGCACATACGGATTCCTGACGATTGCAATGAACCGCTCCACCTCGGGCTGCACGCTGCAATCCTCATAAATGGTCCTGTCAAACACCAGCTTCACAGCCACATGAACCACCGCACTGGTATTTTCCGCCGCAGCTGTGCGCATCTGCCCGTTTTCATTCCGGGAAACATCCGCTTTCTCCTTTCCGGCGCTCGTCTCTCCGGAGGAAAACCGCAGAGAAGACGGGTTAAACTGCACCTTTAATGTCGTAACCTGACTTTTTGCCGAAGCTGTCTGATTTCCGGAGAGCACACTCTTTGTCGTGGTCTTAGACAGCGGCGCGCTGTCTAAATTCCTGCAGTCATACACCTCGATATATGCTGTCTCCATCTGTTAATACCCCCTTCGGCGCTGTTCATTTTTCAGTCTCCGCTCAAGTTCCAGATACACCATGTCCGAAAGCGCGTGCACATGGGTTTTCATGCTGTGTTCCACCATATGCGTGATCTGTTCCCGGCTCTGGGCAATCAGTTCGCTGCGTACCTGCTCAATCTGATGCGCAGTAAGCAGTGTCTCCTCGTCTTTCGTCTCGACATTTTGTCTCAGAAGGCTGCTGCTCTCAATCGTTTCAAGCACCTCATCCACAACTTCCTGACGCGTCTGTTCCCGCGCCTTGTGCACCATCTGCACCTTGTTTTCCAGATTGTGTAAAACGGATCCCGCCTGCCGGTGAACAAGGTCCTGATGTTCCAGTACACCTGCCTCTCTCAGATTCAGAATATCCCTCCTGTGCTGAATATCGGCGGTCTGTTTCTGTATTTGCATAGTTTCTATCTGTTCTTCTAGTTCCTGCGCCTGTATAGTGGTATCTGTCCTGCGCACGTGTTCCCTGCGGTCAATCCAGCGCAAAAGTGCATATAGTTTCTTCTGCATTTCTCCGCGCAGCACCTGTTGCTTTCTGGTCAGAAGCGTTTCGCCTGCCTGCGCATACTCCTGCGGATGAACCGTATCGGCAGTCTGATATCCCGCACGCTGCTGATAGAGCTTTTGTACATCCGCGCCCGTTGTGTTCAGCACGGACGCGATGGTCTCCAAAAACAGATTCTGCGCGTCCTGCTCCTCTCCGGCTTGTTCGGGCATCGCCGCTCTGTATTCATAGTTCTCACCCTTCTCTGATTTTGTCCTGGGCACATCGTCATTTCCATATCCCATCAGATGTTCATAGTAGATTCTTGTGTTCTCATCCGTGACGCTTAAAATCCGCTCAATTTCGTATGGTATCTGATTTACAAGCACCTGCGGGATTCTCCTTTCGCCCGCCGCATCCCCGTAGATTTCCTGCAGCACCTGCCCGGGATGGTCAAGCGCCCGAAGCGCCGCCTCTCTTGCCTGTGCCCTGTCCACGACAACACGCCTTGACGTATCCTTTGTCTCCTCCTTGCTTTCAAGGAGCTGTTTCATATAAAGGTTATGCTGGTTAATCTGCTCGAGCAGCCCGATATTTTCCATGAGCGGCACATTCGTATCCGCCGCGGACTCCGCATATCTGTGTATCAGCTCATAAACTGCCCCTCCACGCTCCGGCCCCGGCGTCCGCTTTGGCTGATACTCGGCGCCCTTCTCTTTTTGCGCCGTCTTTTGCAGCGCTTTGCCGATATCTTTCTCTGCACTGCCTGTGCGTTTTTGCAGGACATTTTCCTCACCGATCGCCGCCAGGATTCCAGGCATCGTGTCATCTTCAAATCCGTCTGCATTTTCTCCCAAACTGTACCCCTGCGCATCCGAAGAAAAATACAGTTCAGTTTTATTCTGCCGCAGAATCCGATACGCCGCCTCAAACTGGCTGCGCTCATCAATATATTGTCTTTTTTCCTCCATATAGTACACATGCGGCTGTGTCAGCACCTGTGCCTGCCGTGCAGCCTGAAGCTCTATCACAAGCTGCTTTTGCAGATTCTGGTTCTCCAGCATGGCGAACACAATATCCTGGCGCAGGTCCTCGTACACATCCTCCTCCGAGGAATTGTATGACCTGTCCACAAATTCCAGCAGCTGTGTCAGATGCAGTTCATCCTGCACCAGCTCATTCATGCGTACTGTGTACGCCTGAAACTGCACGTCAGCGGCCGCGCCACGCTCCTGATAACAGTGAAAACGCTCCAGCACATTCTCCGCGCTTCTGTAGAAAATCTTGTCATAATTTTTCCACACATTTGTGCCGCCGTATTCGTACTGCAATGCGTAACCCGCCACACTGACAATGTTTTCAAGAACCGCAGCACTCATGCGCTCTACAAGTTTCTCACGCGTCAGCTCATTTAATGTAAGCAGCTTTGTCTCATAACCAGAATAGCTGCTAAATACCGCGGGATTTGCCTGCCAGTAGATGTTTTCCCGATACTGCGACAGCTGGATTCTGTCGGCCTGCCGCATCCACTCAATCGCCTGAAAGCTTCCCGCAGCGCGCTCCCTGACCTGCACCGGATTCTGATAACAGTACACCGTATTGCTGCATTCCGCTGTCATCAGCCTTCTGAAAATATCATTGTGCAGATAGTGTTCAGACCGATATTCCTTTCTGATCCGTTCCAGCGCCTGCCTGTCAAAGACAGTATTGTCCAGCAGGCGGTTCACTGTGTAAGAAAATTCCCTGCCCTCGTCAGAATACCGGTTAATCAGTGACACCGCCAACGCATTTTCTTCCATATGAAGTTTTACCTGCTGCATAAATTCACTGACATCTGTAATTCCAAGCTTCTGAAGGACGGTTGCGACAAACACCTCATCCTGATAAGTAAACTGCGGGGAGGAATATAACATAAGACGGTTCACAAGACGGTTCACAAGCTCCATCCGGACCTGGTTGTCCACCTGAATCTGGTTCTCTACCAGAAACGGCCCGCCGCTTTTGATACCGATGTAAATATCAGGCTCCTGCACCGTCATATGAAGCAGATCCTCTCCCGTCACAGACGCTCCAAAGGTCTGATAATTGCCGCATATTTTCTCTCCCAGACTGTCAGAATAAATCCCAAAGGCGGAAACACTCTGCAGCTTGAGCGGATTTTTTAAGATCAGCATGCTGCACCCCCTAAATTTATGTCCTTGCGCTGCGCTTTTCAGGCCACTTCCTGCTCATCTGCTCCATATCCTTTTTTCGAACCTCATTTTTGTCGTGTGCGGCATGCCGCATTCCTGTCCCCTGATACTTCTTACCAGACTGGTCAATTTTCCACAAAGGCAGGATTACCTCATTTGCTTTCTTCTCAACAGAGACCTGCTGATATGCAATCTGAATCGTCTCCGTCATCAGTCCGCTGTGCTCTGCATCCAGATCCCCGTACTTCTTGCTCAGCACCGTACATCCTGAAAAAGTGAATACCATCGGCGCATCTGCAAACATACCCAAATGACGATCCACATAGAGCACAAGCGGTATCGCACACTGTTTCCCCACAGGAAGCGGATCCATGTACGCCTCTCCGATATACCGCTCAACCTGCAGAATATTCGGTTTTGAGGACGGCTTCTCGCGCAGCTGCACATAGCTGTTCACGCCGCCCTCCAAAATATTCTCATACTCCCGCTCCTGCATGATACCGCTCACCTTAGTGCACGCCAGGTCATAGACCGCATCCACCCGCAGCAGGAAAATGTTATTGATCAGAGGATTTTTGGCTAAGTCCTTTCTTGTCTCATTCAAAACAAATTCCTTCCCTTTTCCTTCTGTTTATCTGAGAGGGACAGACTCCTGTTGATGTCCGAGATTTCGCTGCACCATTTTCTGCGCATCGCATGTTCCATGCCAAGCACAGACGCGTCACTCCAATGAAAATAGTACGAGATAAACGCCATCTCTTTGTACATCTCCTCGGCGGGATACAGCCTTATCCCTCTCGTGTAAAATTTAACGCTACCTCATGCACAGCCCCGCATTCCGGGCACACTGCCTTTAGCGTGACTGGCTCTGCATTGTTAATCTTCTGATACATATCCTGCAAAAATGCCATGTCCGCCGTGAAGAGCTTCTCGATCAGCGTCGTTGTGACCATCTCCACACCCTCGAGCTCTGTGACGACTTTTGACAGCACGACAATGCTCAGATAGGACGGATTACTCAAAACGCGCGGATCTCTTGTGGCACTGATCTCGTCGCCCGCCGTGGCAAGGCGCATTCTTCCCTTTCTATGAATTCCCCCTCCGCTGTCGACATAACCCTTAGGCAGTTCAAACGCATAGACCGTCTGCATTTCCATCTGTATCTCCTCCGTTTATTATAAACCGCTGCGCTTTAGAAACGGCGACCGCTTACCGTCATTAATTTGGTATGATAAGCTCTTCATATGCAATCTCGACGGACTCGATTGCCACTTCGTTTGCTGTCGCGTTTAAGTCAGGCGCGTTATATTTTGCCACCCACGCGTTTGTAAGCACCCACACCCTGGTGCCCTGAATGCTGGTGACTGCAGTGGCTGGCGTCCCCTGATTGGTGTCAATCAGCTCAATGGATACCTTCGAGCGCGGCATCTCTCCTCTTGTTTCGCTCACACATTCCTGAATCCAGGTCTTAAACGCATTGTCGAGCGTGTAGCCCATCTTCAGTGTGACATTGCCGTGCTTTACCAGTCCAGGCATCTTGACCGGAGCCATGCTGTGTGCATTTCCCTGCCGGAACTCAATGACGTCCACGGACGCCTCCACACCGCTGACCTCGCTGAATGCCGCCGTTCCGCTCACCGAATCGACCGTGACGAGGAAGTTCATCTTCGTCAACGGATATGCCAATCCCGAACCATTATCATAAGTTGCCATAATTTTTACTCCTTTGCTGATTTAGTGATTTTCTATCGTTCCATTCTCTGCGCTTATTCTTCCGCACCGGAACCTGCCTCCGCCGTGTACTGCGTCACTCTGAAGATTACAAACTCTGCGGGCCGTGAAGGCGCGATGCCAATATTACAGATAAGACGTCCGTTTCTGACATCGTCATCCGTCATTGTCGACGCGCCGATCTCAACGAAATAGCTTTCCTCCGGCATCGCGCCTGCAAGCATTCCGCTTCTCCATAACGTGTCGAGAAATGCAGATATGGTAATGTTCACCCTTGTCCAGAGCGTTGTGTCGTTCGGCTCAAATACCACCCAGTTTGTGTTGGCTTTGATGCTTTCCTCCACATAGATAAACAGCCTTCTGACATTGACATACTTGTATGCAGAGTTGCTGCTCGCTGTCCGCGCACCCCACACGCGAATGCCCTGTCCCGGAAGTCTGCGAATCAGGTTGACTCCTGCCGGATTTAAGATGTCCTGCTCGCCCTTATTGTAGTGGACACTGAGTTCTGTACACATCACCGTTTCATTTGCCGGCGCCTTGTGCACACCCCGCTCAATATCCGTCCACGCATAAACGCCCATCACTGCGCCTGACGGCGGGAAAAATCCCGGCTTCTGTGTCGAGCGGTCAAAAACCTGTATCCATGGGTGATACATCGCCGCATACGTGCTGTCTATCATCTCGCGATACTCTATCAGTTCTTTTGTCTTTACACAGTCAGCAGGCATATCAAGTACTGCGAAACGGTTTTTCATGTTCTCACAGTGGGCGGCAAGTGAGACAATCACATCCGGCATGGTAACGCCCGGAACTGCCATCATGCTGACCTGATCGTTTTCAATAAATGCCTGAATTCCCGTTCTGTTTCCCGGCCCGTTGTCCTCACCGATAAAGGTTCCCGCAGTAACTGCCTCAATACTCCCGTCGCTGCCGCCCGACAGAATCACAGTTCCCGATTTTTTGCCGTTCCCGAAAATCTGCTCCACAGGGTCTGCTGCTTCAGTCAGGGCCTCTACATGAACCTGAACCAGCTCACTCTTTTTCATCTTTCTTTCGATATAGTCCGGCGAAGCGATGTTGAAGCTCAGTCCTGTATAATTCTCTGTCATCTCATTGTATCTGATCTGAATATCTGTCTCGACAAGATAGACAATTTTCTTCGGCACAAGCTCTGCGTCTGCAGGCTCGTTTACAAACGCTTTTTCAAAGGTGATGCGGTTGTCAAAAATTGATGCAATACGGTTATACTCATTCTCAAATACAACGATATCGCCCTCAAGCAGACCGTCTGCGGATTTCGCCCTGTATGTATTGTCTTCGAGCTTCTCCATCAACTGCAGCTTCTTCTTCGCTGCCGACACCGCGGTCAGCTGGATACGGTTTCCCCATGCACCTTCGTTTGCCGCGTCAATCTGCAGAACACCAGCCTTTGCATTTGCCGTCTGCGCTCCCGGCGCCGTCACTCTCGCCACGTAGCAGCGCGTGCCGCCGTTTGCAAAAAACTGTTCCACACAGCCTGCCAGGTAACGGTATTCCCCATGTGTAAATTCACTTAAATATCCCCCGAACTCACGCTGAAAACCTGCAAAATTCGTAATCAGCGACGGCGCTCCCTTCGCCGCTCCCTTAACTGCCATCCCCACAAAACCGGCAGTGCTCGTCCCGACTCCCTCAATTGAACGCGGGGAATGATCATACTCCTCAACATATACTCCCGGTGATAAATATTCTGCCATCTCTTTCTCCTTTCGCCTGTAACAATTCAGTACTTTCATAAGCCTGTACCAAACGGTTCCTCTTCATGACTACATAATTACTGTTTTCTGACCTGCATTTATAATATTGAGTGTCCCGCCATAGCTGCACAGGGCCGTCGCCCCGGTGGTCAGGCAAGGTTTGCCGCCCGCTGTGCATTTCGTCTGAACCGCAGTCCATGTCCCTGCTATGGCCGGAATACATGGCTGCGGGGTAAGTACTCCCAGCGCCGCAGCTGTGGCAGACGCCACCTGCGGGTTTGCAAGTGACGAACACATGCCGCATGTCGGGATATTGGCAGCAGCCGTATCCGCGATGGTCGCCACAGGCTTTCCCTCCGCGAGAACCGTGTTCTGCGACGTCACCAGCAGATTCGCCGGCGTCGTGCCAAACGGACAATTGACTGTTGCGCCTGCAACCACTGCAATTCCCATTCGTGTCCTCCTTTCTTTTATAATCCTTTCGATAACTCCGAAAGGATATCCTGTGATCGCTCAACCACTTTATCATTCACAAGCACAGAATAGTCCGTCCCTGAAATGTCATAGACATAACAATCAAACTGTTTCTGCACAAAGGAACCCGGAATCATTAACCTTCTGGAAAAGCCTGACGGCTTATCCATGGACAGGGTTTCGCCCTCCCCAGTCGTCACCTGGGCATCATACGCCGTGAAGCTGAAAACTTCTCTGCCTTTTGACAATACCGCACTTTTGCGGGTGTCATTCCACACGTACCGGTACCCCAGATACTGCGCAAGGATTTCAGCGGGCACGTACAACTCATCTTGCTGCTGATATGTCTGAAACACCGCGGACGCTTTACTCTGTTCCAGCGCAGACGCCAGTCCCTGTGCCAATCCATCCAATGTGTCGTCCGCGTTCGCGTCACGAAAACTGTCAAGTGCCAGCAGCGCAGCCAGCAAGTCCTCCTGCGATGCCCCCGCCAAGCTTTCCGAAGCAATGGAACCGTCCGCGGCAAGCAGGCTGCTGACGCCCAGCGCGTCCGCAATCATATCACCTGCGCGCTCGGGCAGCAGGGTGTTTGTCAGTCCTGCACTGACTGCGCTTTCGGAGACAGCCGTTTCTATCTTGTCCAAAATATCATCATATGCGCTGACATCCCCAAGCTCTGCCTTCGCAAGCATTTTCCCATAGACTTCCTTCATGGATGCAAGCGCGAGCGGTGAACCGTCCGCAAGCATTGCCGCCAGCTGATCAACCTGACTCTCCATCTGTCCCATTGCAGCAGTTTGTGTACTTCCGTCCGCAAGAAGTCCGAGAATCTCGTTCTTGCTCTCCATGATGTTTGCCGCCTGACTATCGCCTAACAGAATGGACTGCCCTTCTGCCAGCTGCGCCTCCAAACTGCTGATTTCTGCCTGGATTTCCATATCCTGCGCATTCTGTGACAGCTGCGCCTCAAGCTCCGTCTTTCTCGCCATCAGCTCCGCAAGCTTCTTTGACTGCGCCGCTTCCAGCGCATCGATCCGGTCATCGACATCCGCGATCTGAGCGTCAATCCGCTTTGCTGTATCCAAATCCAGAGAATCCAGCGCCTTGAGCTTTTGCTCCTGCAGAGTTGCTTTCTGTTCATACAGAGTCTTCTCTTCGCCCTGGCTGCCGCCCGCCGCCTTTACGCCGGCAAGCAGGTTGTTCGGCCATAAAACATATCCGGTCACGGAATCCTGATATTTTCCTGCGTAATCGTCCATTTTGATAACTGCCTTAAATGTTGCTGCTTCCTGTATTTTCTGCATAAGATATCTCTGCGTTTCTTCGCCTGCCAGCGCTCCAATGCTCTCTTTGCGGTCAACGATTCCCTGTATCAGAAATTCCAGCTCCCCGCGCGCCGCAGCCGCG
Organism: uncultured Lachnospiraceae bacterium; assembly: GCA_947175845.1. Classification (GTDB taxonomy): domain Bacteria; phylum Bacillota; class Clostridia; order Lachnospirales; family Lachnospiraceae; genus COE1. Next base: position 10,281 of record CAMWOK010000070.1, read on the forward strand.
CCTGCCACATCCGCATTCATGCGGTTTTCCCGTGCTGCATGTGAAGCGCGCTGGGACACAAGCATCTGATACTCAGGCTGCATCCCCCTTGAAAGCTCAGCCCGGTACCGGGCAGCCGCGCTGTCTGCCAGCTCCTCCAAAAGCGTCAGCTCCCCTGCCGCATTGACAATTGTGCCGGCATTGATGTTGCCCAGATACTGCAGCTGTAAATTCTGCCTGTCACATCCGGCATAATCTTTGTTCTCCGCGTTTGAAAGCATCTGGATACAAAGTGCATACTCCTTTTCTGACACGATGCCGTCCTGCTCAGAAAGCATGTCTGCCTCCGCCTCCGCAATGCTCTCCTCCAGCGCATACAGGCTCTCCTCCATTGACGCCAGCAGCTCGTCGTCTATCGAATCGCCGCCGCCCGCCTTCCCGGTCACCGCATCCTGCAGCGCCAAAAGCGCATCGGAAAGAATTGCAAACACCTGAACTTTTCTTGCATTGCTGATCTTCTCCATCACCGAAGTCGCCGTCTCGAGATATTTTGAATCCGCATTGTTTGCAGACAGCTCTTCATAATATCCCTGCAGCGCCAAAAGCTGCTGCCCATACTCCGCCATCCCAAACTCCTGCTCAGCCTCCGCGTCAAACCTGATCGCAAAAAAATTCCTGACCAGCTCGATAGTATCAGAGCTGATACTGTACTCCCGCATCTTATCATACTGCCGTTTCAGAGACTCCAGCTCAGGCAGGTTTTCCAGATCGTACACATTGATAATGTCATAGATGCACACAGGCTGGTTTGTCTGAAGATTATATGTGACTCCGTCCGACTTTGTGTGATGGGTCAGATACAAACGCTCAATCGCACTCTCGTCAGCTATCGCTGCGCCCGCAGAAATATCACGGATGGATTCCGCGTATGTGATATCCACCCAAACCCCCCCTGCAAGCTCAGACTTGTAATAGCGTCTGTCCTGTCCGGAATCAGATGCCGACTGCACGGCAATCTCATAGATTCCCT
>CAMWOK010000071.1 GCA_947175845.1 uncultured Lachnospiraceae bacterium
AGAACGCAGAGAATTACGAAGGCGAGGGCGTGAGCGGCTACGGATTTGAGCTCACCTTCCGCCTAAAGCGCGGCAGCGAGGACGCACCTCCCGTCTGGCCAGTCAACCTGCTGCAGAACCTTGCCCGCTATGTCTTCTCCACAGGCAATGGATTTGCCCCCGGACACTACCTGAATGCCAACGGTCCAATCGCGCTCGAGACAGACACAAAGCTGACCTGTCTCGGCTTTCTGACAGACCCGGAATTGGGGTGTATCGAAACCGCAAACGGTTCCATGACTTTTATAGAGGCAATCGGTCTCACCCTCGACGAGCATGAGGCCATGATGTGTTGGAATGGACAGCGTTTTCTTGACGAGCTGACCAGACATATCCCCTGCGGAATCGCCGATTTGTCCAGGACAACGCTGATGGAACAGCCGGATTTTCGCAGCGTGTGGGAGCAGGGCGTCGCGCGCGACGGCTCCTCCACCGGTGTGCTGTACCTCCCAGAACTTACCGCCAGCATGGAAAACGGCACGTGCCGCCTCACGTTTGGCGCAGGGCATGTCACGCAGACGATGACTCTGCTGCGGGCAAGAATCGGAAAAGACAGGCCGTTTGTCCTGCAGTGCGCAGAGACGGTCATCAGCTTCACAAAGGCGCAGCAGCCGGATATCCACAGAGATGGCGAGACCTTCTTCTCCATCTCACTGACCAGCGCAAATCTCGACGAGGTTTGCCAGCGTGTAAAACCGCACACAGGAACATATCTCATGAATACAATCCCGCTCACCGTGGAGATCGTCCCCACACACATTCGGGACAAAGATGGAACGATTATCGAGACGATTGAATGAGGATCGCATCAAGCATATAAATCAGGGTTATGGAGGATGGACAATGAAAATTTTGGTACTGGGCGGCACCAGGTTTTTCGGAATACATATGGTAAATGAACTTCTATCAAAAGGTCATGATGTTACGATTGCCACGCGGGGAAACATGCCGGATTCCTTTGGCGACAGAGTACATCGTATCACAATTGAAAGAACAGATGCACAGAGCATGATAAATACTTTGCGCGGCAGCTATTATGATGTCGTAATTGATAAAATTGCGTACTGCTCAAATGATATAAAATATGTAATGGAAGCTGTTCCTTGTGATAAATATATTCATATGTCCAGCACAGCCGTCTATGATCCGAAGCACATGAATACAGTTGAATCTGATTTTGACGGTGTCTCTAAAAAATTGGTATGGTGTGACAGAAACGATTTTTCATACGGGGAAGTAAAGCGGCAGGCAGAGTGCGCTTTATGGCAGGAATATCGGGACAGGAACTGGATTGCGGTAAGATATCCCTTTGTAGCAGGGGAGGATGATTATACAAAAAGACTGGAATTTTATGTGGAACATACTATGAAATCTATCCCGATGGATATTGACAATCTCGATAGTCAGATGGGATTTATCCGTTCTGATGAAGCCGGAAAATTTATGGCTTTTTTGGTTGATCAGGATATCAGAGGCGCAATCAATGGAAGTTCCGAAGGAACTGTTTCCATAAGAGAACTCATCGCGTATGTTGAAAAGAAGACCGGAACAAAGGCAGTTGTTGACAAATCAGGAGAAAAAGCTCCCTATAATGGAGAACCGGACTATAGTATTAATACAGAAAAGGCACGCGCTCTGGGCTTTCGTTTTTCCCAGCTTCAAGACTGGATCTATACACTTGTAGATTCTTATATTCAGGGAGTCAATTGACTCCCTGTGTGCTGGTTTTGAATACGGGGATATATTCTTCATCGCACTTGCCTATTATCCCAGTGGAAAGCAGCTTTTTCAGTGTGATTTGAATGAAACACTGCAAAATGACGCACTGGTTAAACATTCTCACTGCCGGAAGCCGCGTATCCGGCAAGACAGCAAAACAGTGCAGCCTTGCGGCTGCACTGTCTGCACAGTACTTATCACAATATTTCTGTCTCTGGGCAGATTTTATAATTTTTATTCTACAACTTCCTCCAAGCCAAAGACTTCAACCTCGTAGATGCGCGCTGCGCTGTCGCTGCCCTGGGTCGGTTTGTTCACGACGAGCTTGACGTACTGCGCCTTCACCGGTGCAAACGCATCGTGGGTCGTGCCCAGTGTATTTCTGGTCACGCTGCGCACTTCCTCGAAGGATGCGCCGTCCTCGCTGACTAAGATTGCGTATGACTTGGTGTTCATGTCCGCGCTCTCTCCGCCTGCCTCTGCGTGGTAGACGTCAACTGCGCTGACCATCCTGACAGAACCCAGATCCAGAGTAATCTCGTGCGGTGCGCTTCCGGTTGCACACCATTTCTTGGTGTAATCGCCGTCCACTGCAAACTGCGGCGCCTCGTTGTCATTGACATAGGTGTCAGCCTCTGTTGCTGCTCCCTGCGAGAGCAGTACAAGTCCTTCGGATGCCTTATCGGAGATGACGATATAGCCCTCCTTGGACGCCTCGCTGCTGCCGGACTCATTTTCTGCCTTGATGGAGACTGCATAGACGCCCTCTGCCGGATAGCTTACGGTCACGCTGTCGCCCTCTGCGCTCTCTGTGTCGGAGCCTGTGAGTGTCCATGTCACTGTCTTTGTATTCTGTGAGCACTGGCTCTGGAAGGTAATCTTCTCGCCCGGCGCTGCCAGTGTGATATCTGCTGTGAACGCTGCCTTCGGAATGCTGTTGTCAGGCCATTCCATCGTGACAGTCGCACCTGTGCCCTCCGCAAGCAGTGCGTTTACCGGAACAACTTCAAACACTGACTGGTTTGTCTCGTCCGTGCGCGGCAGGGTGTTGATGTAAAAGCTGGTTGTGTTGGACACGCCCAGCAGGGACTTTGTCTTGTCCTGGTTGATGCGGTAGATCTCATAGTAGTCTGACGGCACATCGCTTTCCCAGGAGAGACGCACGCCCGCGTACATTCCATCCTCGTCAAACTCGCTGTCGAGCACCTTCACGTTGCTCACTGCGGCAGTCTTCACGCTCTCCGCCTCGATCATGGTGATATTGCCAAAGCGCAGCTGCAGGGAACCGCTGTCCGCGCCAGGTGTGAGCCGGTAGGAGACTGTCTTCACCGTCTTGCCTGCAAGCTCTGCGGTCTGGTAGGTAACTGTTGTCCATTCGTCGACAACCTTCTTGTCGCCCTCGAGCACAAGCTCAGATCCGTCATCAAACGTCAGCACTGCGTCAAGTGCCACCTCGGCGCCTTTCGCCCGCGCGGTGGTTGTGAAAGTCATCTTGTCAGAGACAGGAAGCTCTGCGCTGTACATCTTGATGTTGGACGCCACGCCCTGCTTCACACTGCCGCGGAGAATCAGGCTGGTTCCGCCGTAGTATGCGTCGCCGACATCCAGGTCCGCAGACAGCTTGTTGCCCTCGCCGTCTTCAATGATGTAGCGGTATGTCGGCAGCACGTCTGAGATACTGCGGTTGTTCCAGTCAAGCATGCTGATCAGCTCGCCATTTTTGTAAAAACCATATCCGTTTCCAGTGGAGAAATTCGTCACAAACGGAAGGGATGTCAGCGCGGTGCGCTCCACGACATATGTGGAAACACCTCTCCAGTCTGTGTCGCCGGAAGCTTCCACATTCGCGGAAGGATCACCCTTGGAGTTCACCCACAGCTTGTTTTCCTTCTTCCAGAAATCCTGTATCATCTGGGAAGAAAAATACGTCCAGCTCGGGCAGTAGAGTCCAAGTGAGGTGTAGGTTCCTCCGTCCGGATTCTCAAACAGGTTCCACTTGATCGGCGTGTCGTAGCCCTTGCTCTGCAAGTCGATCCCCGCGTACAGATCATACGGATCGATCTGCTTTTCTGCCGCCAGCTCCATGGAGGACTTGAGCAGCTCGTCGGGCGCAAGCTTATCCGTCGTCCACCAGAAGTTCAGGAACATGGAATCCGCCACGTCAGCGCCCTCCTCGGACTTCATATACGCCGCATTCTTTTCTGTGAGCGCATTCTGCCAGTCCATCTCGCCGTCCACTGTCATGGAATCATAGTACACCAGTTCCAGATCCGGCGCCTTCTCCTTAAAGTAGGAAAGGAAGCCCTGCATCAGTTCTGCGTGCTCTTTTGTCAGCGGCGCCCCATCGGTGCCCTCTGTCTCCTGGTTGATAAACCAGCCGTCAAATCCATAGGTCTGTGCAACCTCAATCAATTTGTCCACAACCGGATAGCTGCCATCGTCTTTTTTCTGCAGCAAGTCATCGAGCCATTCCATCTTGCCGCCGTGTGCCGCCTGCGGCATGAACACCGTACCGATCACTTTCACGCCGTTCTTGTGGCCTGCGTCCACGACATCCGGGCTGGGCGCGACAATGAGTCCCTCTCCTGAGGAGCCGCCCCAGTACACCAGCGTATCCACATACTGCCAGTATGAGAACGCATTCGCCTCTGCCTTGTTCAGGCCATGCGGTGAGTTTCCGCTGGTGCTGCCGTTCATGATGGAGATGGACAGCACTTTCGTGTCCTTATTCTGTGTGGCATTCACCGTCTCAAGCGCATCGATATCCGCGCGCTTTGCAAGCGGAACCGTGCTCACATTGAAAATCAGATCCTCGTCGTCCGCCGCATTCCACTCCAGAAGCTGCGCCGGGAACCAGTAGGACGCCTCCGGCTGGCGGGTCATGGTGAGTTCCCGATTCTCATTCTCCCCGGTCACAGAATATTCTGCCGCCGTCGTCTCCGCAGGCTGTTCTGCGGCTGTCTCCTGCTGCGCAGGTGCTTCTGTGCCCGTCTCTGCAGGCGCTGATTCCTGCGTCACGGTCTGCTGCGCGTCGGGCGCCTTACCGCCGCCGCACGCTGCCAGACTCAGCATCATGGACGCCGCCAGCGCGATACTGAGTATCTTTTTTTCCATATTCTTTTTTCGCATAAAAATATTCTCCTTAAAATGATTTATACAACCTTCACTGTCACCACTTCATACGGCTTTAACACCACCGCAATCTCATTGTTCGACACAGCCGCCTCGGACTCTGTCTCCTCGAGCAGGTTGCAGATATATGCCTTCTCAAACGCCGTGTTCACGGTCAGTGTTGTCCTGGTGTACGCATTTTCGGACTCGTACATACGAATTACTGTTCCATTTCCGTCCTCGGCATTCTTGACGGTCTCTATGATGACGTTCGCATGTGCCACAGACGCGTAGGAGAACGCTTCCTTCTCCTCCGACTGCGCCTGCACGAGCAGCGGCTGGTTCAGCTTGTAGGACTCTGCGACTGTACCTGCTGCGCGCCATCCCTCCGCGTGCGGATAGAGCGCGTACGTGAAGACATGCTCCTCCTGGTCGGTTGTCGGGTTCGGCTCGATTCCTGACTTGATCAGGGTGAGCGCCATGTTGGAGTCCTTTACGGAATGTCCGTACTTGCAGTCATTGATCAGGGAAACGCCATAGTGCCCCTCCGACAGATCCATCCACTTCTGGCCGCAGCTCTCAAAGCGCGCCACATCCCAGCTCGTGTTCTGGTGCGTCTTGCGGGTCAGGTTTCCGAACTGCACGTCGAATGCCGCCTCGTCCGTGTGCACAGCCACCGGGAAATGCACCTTCAGCAGTGTCTGGTGCTCCTTCCAGTCCACATGCGTCTCAAAGTCAATCCTGCGGCTGTCCGCGTAGAAGATGATCTTCTGGTGTACTGTGGACTGCGACGCTTTTCTCGTGATGTCGAGCACTGCGCGCACCGCGCCGATCTCCGTCCACTCCATGTGCTCTACGCTGTCCACATCCCAGAATTTCTCTGTGTAGTAGATGTCAATATCCCAGTTGTCAAAATAGATCGGCTTATCCTCGTACATGCGCAGAAGGTTTGCGCGCTGTCCCGACTGTACCACCTCGCGGTCGTTCTCCTTGTCGTAAATGCTGGTAAACATCCCCTGCTCGTCGAGCAGAACCGTGTAGAACGGCGTCTCAAGCTGACGCTCTCCCACCAGCGCAAACGGAGTCTTCCCTTCTGCTGCGTTGCCGATCCGGAAGGACTTGTAGCCCTTTGACGGGAGGTTGCGCACAAACACCACGCTTTCTGTCTTGTCTGCGCTCTTCTGAATCGGATACACGGTACCGTCCGCATCCACCAGCGCACTTCCCTCAAGCTGCCCGAGATGCACAATGTCGTCCCGCTTCTGTCCGGTCGTGTTGAAGATTGTGACTGCATCTCCTTTTCCTGCGACTGCACTGCTGCGCTCCGCCGTCATCTCCGCGAGCTGTTCTGCCAGCCTGCCGTACTCGGCCTTCGTCACCTCGTAGACCTCGTGGATGGACGATCCGGGCAGAATGTCGTGGAACTGATTCAGCAGAACGACTTTCCACATGGAATCGAGCGCCTCCTGCGGATATCCCAGCGCCTCTTTCGTCAGAACGGACAGCAGCTCCAAATCCATCAGTCCCAGCTCGGACTTTCTGTTAGAACGTTTGTTTCTCGCCATGGAGGTCAGTGTTCCTCTGTGGTACTCGAAATACAGCTCTCCCTCCCACACCGGAAGCCGTTTATTGCCTTTGACGCGCTCGCTTAGCGCGTCAAAGTATGTGCGCGCAAACGCCTGGCGTACCTTTGGAATGCCCTTGACGCCCTTCTCCATACGAATCGAGGTCTCAAGCATCTCCCTGGTCGGGCCGCCGCCGCCGTCGCCGTAGCCGTAGGACACCAGAATATCGTTGTTGATATCCTTGTTCTGGTAGCGCATCCAGCCGCCCATGATCGCGTCGGGATGGAGCATTCCGTTGTAAGTCGTGAAAAAGTCCTTGATCGGCTGATGCACACCCAGCGTCGTAATCAGGTGCGTCAGAACTTCTGTTCCGTCGATTCCCCTCCACATCATGGTGTCATAAGGAATCTTGTTGAACTGGTTCCACGCAAGCTTGGTGGTCATAAAGTAGTCAATTCCGCACTTCTTCATAATCTGCGGCAGCGCGCCGGAGTAGCCAAACACGTCCGGAAGCCACAGAATGCGGTTGTCCACGCCGAACTCTTCTTTGAAGAAACGCTTGCCGTGCATGAACTGGCGAACCAGCGATTCCCCGGATGTCAGGTTGCAGTCCGCCTCAACCCACATGCCGCCTTCCGGCTCCCAGCGCCCTTCCCGGATGCGCTCCTTCGCCTTCTCGAAAAGTTCGGGATAGCGCTCCTTCAAAAAGGCATAGAGCTGCGGCTGGCTCGACATAAACTTGTAGTTTGGATACTCCTCCATCAGCTTGAGCACCGTCGCAAAGCTGCGCCCGGTCTTCTCCCTTGTCTGCGCGACAGTCCACCACCACGCAACGTCGATGTGCGTGTGCCCGATACAGGTCGCAATCACGTCCTGATATCCTGCCATGTCAGAGTACAGTGCCCTGTCAATGTAGTCGGACGCCTCGGACAAAGTCCTGTAAAACTCGTCGGAGTACGGCGTGCGCAAATCGAGGTAATTGACGGTATGATTCAGGATCTCCAGGATATCCTTGCGGTTCTTGTCGTCCTCCTCCATCCTGGTGAACGCCTCGATCGGCACCCACAAATCATAGTAGAGTTTCTCTATCAAAGCGTCGATCTCCTGCATCTCGACAATCAGATTAAACTCTGTGTGCAGCGTTCCTGTGTATGCCTGCAGTCCCAGTTCGAGCACATCGCCCGCCTTCGCCGCGGTCGACAGCAGCACGTCGCGGTGGTTCATGTCGATTCCCTGAACGACCTCCCCGTTCACAAACAATAAGAACTGCGGATTTTTGGCGTCATCCCACTCGTCAATCTGCGTGCGGACATGCAGCCACATGCGCTTTCCATCCAGCTCTTCGGGCACCTTGTACGTGCTCTTGAACCAGTAGTGGCGGTCCTTGCCGTACCAGTGCATCTTCTGGCAGTCAAAATCCTCCCACGCCGCAGTGTCTGCCTCCGCCTCCTCCGGGCGGATAAAATCCCCCTCTTTATACTTCCAGTTGTCAATTGCAAACTTCTGCTTCACCTTTAATTTTTTGAGTTCCTCGCAGATTACTTTCACTCTCTTGTCCAAAAAGTGCATACTTTACCTCCATATCTTCCTGCCTGCAGAATCTGTTTTTTACTGCTTTGATTGTCCAAAAAAGCTGCCGCAAAAATAAAGGTTCAATTTTTTGCGGCAGCCTGTCATTTTTACATGGATATTGTGTTCAGTCCATGTAATTCATCAGACGGTCTACAGTCGTAAATGCAAGCCCGGTCACGGTATCTGCACAGCCGTAATTTATTGCTATCCTTCCCGCCGCATCTGTGATCGCCGCGCACGGGAATACCACATTGGGTACATCTCCGACACACTCATATAATATATGAGGTCCCAAACTATAATTCTTTGTTCTTCTGACTGCCACGGTTTATCCAAATCCAGCAGTGCACAGCCCATTCTATATACAAAACCATTGCAAGTATCGATGAAACCGTGGCAGCCACTTGATGACCTCTGTCTTCCTGTAATTATTTATTTGCCCATGAACTCGTCAACCTGTCTCTGTGCCTCGTCCATGACATCCTGCCATCCTGCTTTGAGCAGCTCTTCCTTAATCTTGGGAACTGCTACTTCCGGATCCTGCACACCGGTCATAACCTCACTGCGGTAGCGCATCCAGATCTCACGGCAGTTTGCAAGCTGGTCAGATACAGAAGTTGTGTCAAATGTGAAACCGAGCATCACGGAAGACTCCGCTGCCTCGTTCAGAGCCTTTACCTCGTCCCACTGGTTGAACTCATCTGTGTCGAGCGTTGTAACTGTGAAGAAAGAGCCCTGCGTGTAGCCTGCAAGTGCCCAGTCGTTGTTGATCTTGTGCACCTTGCCGTCCGCTGTGTACTCGAAGTTCACGCCCTCCTCACCATAGTAGAACAGGTCGCGGAGCTTTGTGTCGCAGTTTACGAGATCCAGAAGCTGCAGGCACTTCTCAGGATACTTTGTGTTGATGGAAACCATGTTCAGAGAACCGCGCACCGTCTCGTTGGAGAGGATGGTCTTCTCAATCTGCTGTACCACAACGTCCTTGCCCATCTGAGGTCCCCATGAGGTCACGCCTGCGGACTCCCAGCCCTGCGCAACACGCCACATATTGTAGACACGTCCCTCTGTCAGGGTCGCTGCATCCGGGTTGATGATACCCTTCTTGTTCCACTCATGTATAATCTTGAGCTGATCCATGATGTCCTGCTCCTCGAGTGTGAAGCAGACACGCCCTTCCTTGTCGTCGTACCGCACGCCGAGAATCTGCGTACCGCCGCCGATCTGATCATACACGTCAAAGATAAAGTACAGACCGTCGTTCTTTACATATACAGGGTAGTCATTCTTGTCTGCCTTGAGCGTCTCGAATGTCTCTGTCATGGAATCGAGTGTTATCAGGGACTTGATGTCGAGGCTGTACTCGTCAACCAGCTCCTTGTCCCAGATCGCATAGTTGGTGATAGAACTGTCCTTGTATGTAGGCACACCGTAGATTCTGTCCTTCACGCGCACGCCGTCCCAGTATTTATCCGGCATCAGCTCCATCAGGCCCGGCATGTTTGCCTCGAGCAGGTCTGTGATGTCCGCATATGCGCCCAGGTTGATATCTGCAACATAGTTGTTGCCGTTTCCAAAGATAATGTCGTACGGCTCATTGGTGCTGACAACGATGTTGCGGCGGTTGTCCCAGTCACCCCACGGAATGACTTCCATCTCGAGATTCACGCCGATCTTCTCGCCAATGTACGCATTGACCGTCGAGATCCAGGAATCGTAGTTGGTCGGCATACCGTTTCCGATCGTCACCCACTTGAGATTGACAATCTCTCCGCTGTTTGTGCTGGCCGACGCATCTGAGGAGCCGCCAGTCTGGCTTTCTGACGTGGACGCTGTGCTGTCGCTGCCTCCTGTGCTTGTGCCGCCTGTGGTGTTTGTGTTGTCACCACCACCGCCGCAGCCTGTCAGCATTCCTGACACCATCACAGCCACGAGGCCCGATGCCAATAATCGCTTTAACTTCATAATAAAAATCCTCCTTTTTCGATGTTATGGACTTTGCCACTGCCAAAGAACGCTGCACTTGCGCTCTTCTTTATATTTTACTCCTTGACTGAACCGATCGTCAAGCCGGAGATAAAATACTTCTGGAAAAACGGATAGGTACATGCAATCGGCACGATAATGACGATCGCGATTGCCATTCGCACACTCTCTGTCGGCATGGATGACTTGTACTGCTGCAGGGACAGGCCGCCGTAGGGATTGTTTGCGATATACTCAATATTTTTCTGGATGTTATTCAACAGGGACTGCAGGGTCTGCAGGTTTTTGTCCTGAATGTACAGGGAAGCCTGAAACCAGTCATTCCAGTACCCGAATGCTGCAAACATACCGATTGTCGCGATAACCGGCTTGGAGATCGGCATCACGATCTGAGACCAGATGCGGAACTGTCCCGCGCCGTCAATCTTTGCGGACTCTATGATGGAATCCGGCACTGTCGTGCGGAAGAAGGTACGGCAGATTGTCACGCTGAAGGACGAGCACGCCAGGGGCAGAATCAGCGCCCATATCGTGTTGCTCAGACCTAAAATATTGTTTACGACCACATAGCTTGCCAGCATACCGCCGTTGAATACCATCGGTATGAAAATCAGCCATGTGTAAAGCTTCTTGAGCTTGAAATTTCTTCTGGAAACAACGTATCCCATGGATGTATCCAGCGCGATTGCAATGATCGTACCGACGATCGTGACTACGATTGACATCATCGCCGCGCGCAGGATCATGCCGCGCTCATTCCACAGAAACTTGTAAGCCGATCCGGAGAACACCGACGGAATCAGCTGGTAGCCACTTGTCCGCAGCGCTTCCTCATCTGTGATGGAAATTGAAAATACGAACAGCAGCGGAATCACGCACATCACTGCCAGCACCAGAAATATGATGTTGAACACAATGTTTGTGGATTTCTTAATTTGGTTTAGGGACTGACCACTTTCTTCTTGCTTTGCCACACAAACACCTCCTCATTAGATAATTCTGTTTTCGTTGTCTAACTTGCTCACAACCCAGTTTGCAAACAAGATGGTTCCACAGCTGCAGATTGCCTGGAAGAACGACGCTGCCGCCGTCTGCCCGATCGGAGCCGAGGACTGGATCGCATTGTATATGTACTCTCACTTAAACACATCACCGACCCCACGAGAATCCAGAACAACTCGTAATCCGTCATCTG
>CAMWOK010000072.1 GCA_947175845.1 uncultured Lachnospiraceae bacterium
CAGATCGTACAATCCGACAACTTATGAATGGGTATGGCTGAACTGTTACCAATTGACATATCCATGCAAAATTTTAAAAACTGTGCATCTTTTTTCTATCCCCGCAAGCCAAAATAGGGTATAATGAGTATAGCATGAGTTGAAAAATTTCGCTATCCAGACGATGCGCCGCAACGAGCGCACGGCAGAGATGCGAAATTTACATAACATATTGAAAACGGAGGATTATTATGCAGGGAAGAATACATTCTTTAGAATCATTTGGCACGGTCGACGGGCCTGGCGTCCGCTACGTTGTCTTTGTCCAGGGTTGTCCTATGCGATGCGCTTACTGTCACAACCCGGACACCTGGGAGATGAATGCCGGTACGCTGATGGAGCCGGAAGAAATCCTTGAAAACTATGAGCGCAACAAGCCGTTTTACACGGACGGCGGCATCACAGTCACCGGCGGGGAACCGCTGATGCAGATAGACTTTCTGCTCGAACTCTTCACGCTGGCACATGCGCGCGGCATCCACACCTGTCTGGACAGCTCCGGGATTGCGTACAAACCGGACGGCAATCCTGAGTGGCTTGCCAAACTCGACAGGCTCTGCGCGGTGACAGACCTTGTGATGCTCGACATCAAGCACATCGATCCGGAGAAGCACAAGGAACTGGTCATGCAGCCAAACGAAGGCATACTCGCTTTCGCGGAATACCTCGACAGCAAAGATGTCGAACTCTGGATTCGCCATGTCGTGGTGCCCGGAATCACGGATGACCCGGACGATCTGCGCAGACTGGGCTACTTTATCGGCGGGCTGAGGAACCTCAAGGCGCTCGACGTCCTTCCCTACCACACCATGGGAACGAAGAAATACGACGAGCTTGGTATGAAATATCGCCTTGCGGGTGTTCCCGAGATGGACAAGAGCAAAGTGCCGGAACTGAAACAGCACATTTTAAACGGCGTGCGCGAGCGGCGCGGGCTTCCTGTCAAATAATTGCAGGGCTTAAAAAGGGTGCAGTCGCTTACTGTTTGCAGTACCATGTGGATACTTGTAACAGTTCAGCCAGGACTTTGCATTTACTGCAAAGTCCGTAAGAAAACGTGGTGGCAGAGATGCATCAAGCCACCACGAAGTGGTTTTGCATGGCTTGATGCCTGTAACAGGAAGCCAAAGGCTGAACTGTTACGGATACTTTGAAAATTTATACTTTATACCTTGTATTTTATAACAATTTATATTAAAATATCTGTATTGACAAGTATTTATCAAACACAGAAAACTATTTCTGCCACAGATGCTTGTCAAGAGCAGCACAGTGTCGCTGCAGCATAATAATAGGATGATAAAAGGAGGAATTTGTACTATGGCATTTCAGATTTCAGATGCATGTGTTTCTTGCGGAGCTTGCGAGTCCCAGTGCCCGGTTGGCGCGATCAGCATGGGTGACGGAAAGTTTGAGATCGATGCAGACAAGTGCATCGACTGCGGTTCTTGCGCAGGCGCATGCCCTACAGGATCCATCGAGCAGGCATAATTTCATAATATTACATGATGTAAAAAGGTGCTGCCATACTGGCAACACCTTTTTCCTAGGAACTGCAGCCGCACAGTTCCTTATTTTGCCTCGACTGCCTTTCGGAAGAAATGAAACTCTTTCTTCGTTTTTGTCTCTGTCTTTTCATTGGTATTTGGAAATTCAATTGTCTTTTCCTTCTCCTTCTGCTTCTCCCGATTCTTTTCCTTCGCTTTATCCCTGCCTTTTGCGCGCTTGCCGCTGTACTGCCGAAGCAGCTCGTCTATGCGCTTATAGTATTCCTCGTTGCGCTTGTCCTCAAGCGCGTGCTGGTTCGTCACACGCTCCTCGTCGCGCTCCTCCATGAGGCGGAACTGATAGTCGAGCTCTTTGCAGAGATCGCCCTTGACATTCTCCGTGATGCGCTCGACGAGCTGGTCTGCCATCTCCTTATTGTTGGCCGCAACCGCATCCTTGATCAGCTTCTGAAACAGATACTGCAGCCGCAGCGTCTGGGCCTGTCCCGCCTCGGGAAGACGGCTCTCCGCAGTATACTCCCGCCGCTCGTCGAGCGATCGCATCTCCTTGATCTCAATCATGTTTTTCATCTCCGTCCTGCCTTCCTCCTCGGAACTGTTGTTCTTTGCCTCTTCCTCGGATGCCTTTGCCGCCATCTCGTGCTTTTTACCAAACCGCTCATTCCATTTTGTGTCATCCGAATTACTCACTGCTGCCATTTTGACATCCCCCAATTTTGATATTTTTGTAAGCTGCTTTTGTGCAAATGGATTGTCTGCCCGCATATCCTCACCGCCTCCAGTATCACTATGTATCTGATCCAGTATTGTCTTCACTGCCCTGAGCTGCAGCCCCTGGTCTTTCAGGTCTTTTATCGCGATAAACCTGTCGATATCCTCCTGCGTGTATATTCTGTGCCCCTGCTCATTGCGCCTGATCGGCAGCGCCAGTTCCTCCTCCCAGTATCTTAAGACGTGTGATTCCACATGTACTTCTTTCGCAGCCTCGTTGATCAAATACTTCTCCTTTACCACCTTAAAACTCCTTTCTTGTCAGATATGTTACAAATTTGTCGATTCTATATAAAAAAAGAGAACCGGTTTCAACCCTGTTCTCTTTTGTAAATAAACCAGGCGGCAGTGTGAACACTGCTGCGATCTATTGATTCCCTCATCGCGCCAGATTGGCAAACTGTGTGTAATCCGGCAGCCATGCCAGATTGATGGTGCCTATCGCACCGTTTCTCTGTTTCGCTATAATAATCTCCGCCACATTCTTAAGCTCTGTGTCCTTGTTGTAATAGTCATCCCGATAGATGAACATCACGACATCGGCGTCCTGCTCGATCGCGCCGGACTCTCTCAGGTCAGACAGCATCGGCCTGTGGTCTGGTCGCTGCTCCACCGCGCGAGAGAGCTGCGAGAGCGCGATCACAGGCACATGGAGCTCGCGCGCCAAAGCCTTCAGAGACCTTGAAATGTCCGAGATCTCCTGCTGTCTCGACTCGTTTTTACCCGAGCCTGTCATCAGCTGCAGATAGTCGATAATGATCATCTTCAGATCGTACTCCAGCTTGAATTTCCGGCACTTGGAGCGCAGCTCCCCGATGCTGATGCCGGGCGTATCGTCTATCAGCAGGCCAGACCTGCCGATCACGTCGGCGCTCTCTATCAGGCGCTCCCACTCGTCGTCCTTCATGTTGCCCGTCCGGATTGCCTGCGAGTTCACCTTGGACTCGAGAGACAGCAGACGGTTGACGAGCTGCTCCTTCGACATCTCCAGCGAGAAGATAGCGACCGACTTGCTGTCGTGAAATGCCACATGCTGCGCAATATTCAGCACAAACGCCGTCTTGCCCATGGAGGGCCTGGCCGCAATCAGGATCAGATCAGAGGGCTGCATTCCCGCCGTCTTGTAATCGAGATCGAGAAACCCTGTCGCAATCCCCGTCACCGCACCCTTGTTCTTGGACGCCTCCTCGATCAGGTTCATCGCGTTCATCACTACCTGCCGTATCGGCACAAAGTCCCCGCTGTTGCGCTTCTGTATAATATCAAAAATATTTTTCTCGGATGTTTCGAGGATGGACTCTAACGAGTCATTCTGCGCGTAACAGCTGTTTGCAATCTCCTCGTTGACGCGGATCAGCTTTCGCAGCACAGCTTTCTCCGCCACAATGTTTGCGTAGTGCTTGATGTTTGCGGATGTCGGCACTGCCGCCATGACATCCCTTATGTACTCGAGGCTGTATATCTCGGGCGGAACCCCCTTCTCCTTGAGCCGCTCCTGCAGCGTCACCAGATCGACCGGCTTTCCCTCGTCGTTTAGCTCCACCATGGCATCAAAGAGGATTCCGTACTGCTTTCCATAAAAATCTTCGCCGGTAATCTGCTCGCCCGCTATCGTGATCGCTTCCTTGTCCATCAGCATGGAACCGATAACCGACTGCTCCGCCTCGACGCTGTGCGGCAGAACCCGCTTTAAAACCGCCTCATCCATTTCCGGCATTGTGTGTAATGTCCCCTTTCAGCGCACACAGGAACCGCGTTCTCTGTGCCTTGTTCTTCTGTATGCCTTACATCGTCTCCACATGTACCCGGAGCTTTGCGGATACCTTGGGATGCAGCTTGACTGTCACCTCGTGGGTGCCTGCCATCTTGATCGCCTCGGCAAGCTGGATCTTTTTCTTGTCGAGCTCCTTGCCGTACTGGTCAGACACCGCTTTTGCGATCTCCTTGGACGACACGGAACCAAAGGTCTTTCCGCCCTCGCCGCCCTTGATCTCCATCCGGACTGTCATCTGCTCGATCTCTGCGGCAAGAGCCTTCGCCGCCTCAAGCTGCTCTTTGGCAATCTTCTCCTCATTCTGCTTTTGCAGCTTCAATGTATTTTTGTTGGCGTCGGTGGCCTCCACCCCCAGCTTTTTTGGAATGATAAAATTCTTGGCGTAGCCGTCCTTGAGCTCCACCAGATCCCCTTTTTTTCCCACAGATTTTACATCTTCCAGCAATATTATTTTCATGATTCTTTTATCCTTTCTGCTCTGTAAATCAATAAGCGGCCGCGCGTGCTTTCCCGGTCAGATAGCGCCTTCCTCGAGCATCTGGTTCAGCGTCTCCTTCACGACAAAAATCGCCCGCTCCGGCGTCGTGTCCGTCAGCTGCGCACCCGCAATATTCATATGGCCGCCGCCGCCGAGGCGCTCCATGATAATCTGAACATTTACCTCGTCGATAGACCGCGCCGATATATAGATTTTGCCATTGTATTCTGTCACGACGAAACTCGCCTTGATGCCGTTGATGCCAAGCAGTTCATTTGCCGCCTGCGCACCGATCTCCGTCGGGCTGTCAAGCCCCTCCGACGGGCAGATTCCCATGGCATAGGCATTCTTGTAAATCTCGGCGCTGCGCACCGTCTCCGCCTTCGCCTTGTACTCCTGCGCACCGTCCCTAAACATCTTGCGCACCCTTGTCACATCCGCGCCGCACCTGCGCAGAAACGCCGCCGCCTCAAAGGTTCTGACGCCAGTCTTTGCCGTAAAGTTGTTGGTGTCGACCATGATGCCGGAGTACATGCAGTCCGCCTCGTTGCTGCGCACCTTGACCGTGCCCGCGATATACTGCAGCACCTCCGCGACCATCTCGCAGGTGCTCGACGCATAGGGCTCCACGTAGGAGAGCGTCGCGTTCTCAATCACCTCCGAGCTCTGCCTGTGGTGATCCAGGACTACAACTGTGCGGCAGCTCTTGATCAGATCCGGGCATTCCGTGATGCTTGGCTTGTTGACATCCACCACGACCAGCACCGTACTGCTGTCCGCAATCTCCAGCGCCTCCGTGCTGCCTATGATAAAATCTTCCTCATAATTATTCTTCTCCCGAAACAGCTCGACAAGCGGCTTCACGGAGGATGTGATATCGTTGATGACAATGTGGGACTTTCTGTCGAGCGCCCGCGCGATACAGCTGATGCCCACCGCCGCGCCAAACGCGTCCGCATCCGCCAGCCGATGTCCCATTATCAGGATCTTGTCCTTGCTCGTGATGATCTCCTGGAGCGCGTTCGCCTTCACGCGGGCTTTCACGCGCGTATTTTTCTCAATCTGCTGGCTCTTTCCGCCGTAGTAGACAATGGAATCCGGCGATTTTACCACCGCCTGGTCCCCGCCGCGCCCGAGCGCCAGGTCGATTGCAGTCCGGGCGTACTCCGCATTCTGTATATAAGTCGGCGCATCGACCCCCACACCGATACTCACTGTCACTGCCATCTCGTTGCCGATATTGACTGTCTTGACATCCTCGAGGAGTTCAAAGCGCGACTCCTTGAGGCTTTTCAGCGCTTTTTTGCGCATGATAATCAGATATTTGTCCTTCTCCGTCTTTCTGACAATGCCGTCGATCGATGCGATATACTTGTTGATCTTGCGGTCAATCAGCGCCATCAGAAGCGACCTTCTGACATCCTCCACACTCTCGAGCGCCTCGTCATAATTGTCAATGTAGAGCATTCCCACCGCGAGGCTCTGGTCGTCGCAGTCGCGCAGCGCCCGCTTTAATGCTGTCTCGTCAAACAGATAGCCCGCGATCAGGAAATTTTCATTTCCGGCACGCTCAACCACCTCGCTGTTGTTGAGGACATCCTTGATGGATATCCGCTTCATCCTGAAAATGTATTCGTGTTCCTCAAACACGACGTCTATCTGCGCATCCTGCTCAAACTCAAGCTTGTCCTTTGTAACGGCTGGAAACACTGCGCCGATCGATTTCCGATACCCCTTGTCCTTATGTATCACCCGCTCAAATGCCGCATTTGTCCATATTATTTTACCGTCATCATCCATCAGCACATGCGGAAGATCCAGATCCCGCAGCAGCGTTTTCTGAACCTGTCCGTACTGCGTTGCAAAATTGACAAATTCATTCATAATTACCGGCTTGTTTCTATATAATAGAATAAGCATGGTGATCAGGTATATCAGCAGAAATCCTGAGACGCAGACTCCCGCCAGAATATCCAGAAAATAGACGCCGGCGTTGACCAGCGCCAGCAGGATTCCCAGGATCAGACTGGTCTGAAGATACGCTTTCAGGTGTCCCTTTAATTTCACTTTTTGCTTCATGTATGATACCTCCCGCAAATGCGTTTGGAGATTGGAAAAGTTTCTCACGCGTTCGTACACATAGATAGTATATCATTAAATTCAGAAAAGTTCCATAGCAGATTTTGTCTCTTCGCGTCATAAAGGCTAAAATTGTGTTACTGCCCTGCCGCAATGTCCACAATATTCAGTAAAATTTCTACAACCTTCTCCATATCCTCGATGCAGGCAAACTCATTCCTGCCGTGAAATGCGTCCGCTCCGGTACATATATTCGGACACGGAATGCCCTCAAACGAGAGCCGCGCCCCGTCCGTGCCGCCGCGTATCGGGGAAATCCTGGGCTCCACGCCCGCGCGCCGCATCGCCTCGGCCGCGTTGTCCACAATATACATCTTATCCGCAAGCACCTCGCGCATATTTCTGTACGAGTCGGACAGCTCCACCCGAAATGTCCCCTCGCCGTACTTTTGATTCAGCGTCTCGGCAGTCCTTACAAACACTGCCTTTCTCTCCTCAAACTTTGTCCTGTCATGATCCCGGATAATGTATTCGGCAACGGCACACTCCACAGTTCCCCTCATGCTGTCCACATGGTAAAAACCCTCGTAGCCCTCCGTGTTTTCAGGGCACTCGTCGGGAAGCGCGCTCTGAAATTCCTGTGCAAGCTTGATGGCGTTGCGCATGATGTTCTTCGCACTGCCTGGATGCACGCTCTTTCCGGTGACTGTGAGGACTGCGCTTGCAGCGTTGAAACACTCATAGTTCATGTCGCCGAGCATTCCGCCGTCAACGGTGTAGGCATACTGTGCCGGAAACTTATTCTTATCAAAGCACGCGACACCGTTTCCCACCTCCTCATCCGGCGTGAAAGCAATACAGATTTTCCCGTGTTTTGTTTCGGGATGCTCCTGCAGATATGCCGCCATTGCCATGATCTCCGCGACTCCCGCCTTGTCGTCCGCACCGAGCAGCGTGTTTCCGTCCGTCACAATCAGGCTCTTTTCCTTGCAGCGCGTCAGCGTTGGAAAATCGGACACGCGCGTCACAATGTGCTTCTCCTGATTCAGCACAATATCGCTCCCGTCATAATTCTCAATAATTCTGGGGCTGACATTCTCGCCGCTCACTGCGGGGGAGGTATCCATATGCGCGACAAATCCGACTGCCGGCACGGACTTCCCCTCAATATTGGACGCAAGTTCTGCATAGACATAGCAGTGCGCCTCGTCGTAAGATACGCTGTCCGCCGACAGCTCTGTCAGTTCCCTGTACAGAAGCCGCGCCAGACTGTGCTGCCTGTCCGTCGACGGCACCCTGTCTGTCGACTCCTCCGACGACTGGGTGTCAATCTTCACATAGCGCAGAAAATTTTCAATTACCCTGGAATATCCCATCTTGATCGCTCCTTTTCCCTCAGAAATTGACGGCATGGACCCCTGCATCTGCACAGGCCACATGGCCATCTCACACTTACCTATTAGTATACCATTATTTGCCACAAAAGAGAAAGCATTTTTGCAAAAAAGAGACCAACGAACTGTATTTCCAGCTCATTGGTCTCTCCTGTCGCTCAGATAATTAATCGAGCGTGTACGGCATCAGTGCCACGTGGCGTGCCCTCTTGATAGCCACTGTGAGCGCTCTCTGGTGCTTTGCACAGTTTCCTGTGATGCGTCTGGGAAGGATCTTTCCTCTCTCAGACACGTATCTCTTCAGCTTCGCTGTGTCCTTGTAATCAATCACATTGTCCTTGCCGCAAAATACGCAAACTTTTTTTCTTCTACGGATTCCGCCTCTTCTCTTCATCGGAGAATCAGCTTTTTCAGTTTTATTAAAAGCCATGATAAAGCCCCCTATTCTTTCAATCTCTAAAACTCTCAAACAGAATCTTTAGTTAAACGGTAACTCCTCGTCGATTCCATCCGGAATATTCATAAAGCCGTCCCCGGCTGCCATCGGTGCTGCCGGCTGGCTTCCGCCGTAACTGTTGTTTGCGTAACCGCCGCCGTAATTATTGTTTCCATAACCGCCGTCGGAGTTCCCGCTGCTGTTCTTGCTCTCAGCAAATTCCTGATCATCGACAATCACTTCTGTGGTATAAACTTTCACACCGTCCTTGTTGGTGTAGCTTCCGGTTTGAATACGTCCAGACACGGCAATCTTGGTGCCTTTCCGGAAATACTTCTCCGCAAATTCACCTGCCTTGTTAAAAGCGACACACGGAATGAAATCTGCCGTGTTCTCGTCACCGCCATTGCCGCGGCCAAACCTTCTGTCGACTGCAAGCGTGTACCTTGCAATTGCCATCTGGTTGTCGCCCTGTGTATATCGCACCTCTGGGTCCCTTGTCAATCTTCCCATTAAAATTACTTTATTCATATTATAAAAGTTCTCCACTGTACGCCCTGCCCCCGCAGGTGCGCATTCTATTTCTCGTCCTGTCTAACGCACAAATATCTGACAACGTTCTCCATGAGACGGATTCTTGACTCAATCTCTGCCGGAACGGTAGATTCGCCATCAAACTGAATGAAATAATAGAAAGCCTCTCTCATCTTGCGGACCTCATAAGCAAGTCTCTTCTTGCCCCACTCGTCCACGTTTGTGATGGTGCCGCCATGCTTTGTAACCATGTTCTTTACCTTCTCAATGGTGGCTGCTCTCTCATCGTCCTCAAGCTTTGCGCTGACAACAACGGCTAATTCATACTTGTTCATTATGTTACCTCCTTTTGGTCTCTGGCCTCTCCCCCTTCGGAGAAGCAAGGATTTATATATCACAGGGATATATAATACTATATTTTTCATAAATTTGCAAGCTGTTTTGCCAAATTTGTTTCATATTTTGTAACAGTTCAGCCAGGACTTTGCATTTACTGCAAAGTCCGTAAGAAAACGTGGTGGCAGAGATGCATCAAGCCACCACGAAGTGGTTTTGCATGGCTTGATGCCTGTAACAGGAAGCCAAAGGCTGAACTGTTATCATATTTTTGTCTCCGACGGTTTCCGCAATCCTTTTGTGCTCTTCTCCACCTGGCGCCGCGGAAACATCACCTGGTGCCCGCACCCTGCGCATTTCAACCGGAAGTCCGCCCCCACGCGCAGAATCTCCCACTCGGGGCTTCCGCAGGGATGCGGCTTTTTTAATTTTATGATATCTCCGACTTCATATTCAAATCCCATAAGTCACCCCGCTTTTCTGTACACACCTTCCCACACGTTTCCATGCGCCAGCTTACTCGTGCAGGTCAAGCTGCGAGAATATCTCGCCAATGCTTCCTGTGACGACCAGGTCCGCCATGGTGTCGCGCTGCGTGGGCGTCTTGTTCACCAGCACGAGCCTGTGCCCCTGATAGTAGTCTATCAGCCCTGCCGCCGGGTAGACGGCGAGCGAGGTGCCGCCGATAATCAGCATATCCGCCTCGCTGATGACGCGCACTGCCTCCTGGAGCGTGTGCTGGTCAAGCCCCTCCTCGTACAGCACCACGTCGGGCTTGATTCTGCCGCCGCAGGTGCAGGTCGGAACACCCGTGCTGTCCACGATCGCCTGCACGTCATAGAATTTGCGGCACTTCTCACAGTAGTTGCGCAGCACGCTGCCGTGCAGCTCGAGCACCTTCCTGCTGCCCGCCGCCTGGTGCAGGCCGGCAATATTCTGCGTCACGACCGCGGTGAGCTTCCCCTGCGCCTCGAGCTTTGCGAGCACCTTGTGCGCGGTGTTTGGCTTCGCGCCGCGAAAAAGCATCTTATCGCGGTAGAACCGGAAAAATTCCTCCGGCCGCTTCACATAAAACGTGTGGCTCAATATCGTCTCCGGCGGGTAGTCATACTTCTGGTTGTAAAGCCCGTCAACGCTGCGAAAATCCGGGATTCCGCTCTCCGTCGACACCCCCGCTCCCCCGAAAAAGACGATTTTTGTGCTCTCGTCAATCATCTGCTGCAATGTTTCGATTTCTCTGCTCATGTGTGTGCACCTTTCCTTAATTTATAACTACTCGATTCATCAGTTTCTGTACAGGATTAATGATCAGTACATCAAATACTACCGCCAAAAACACAGAACTCAATAATGTAATCATGACATTTAAAAGAAAGCTTACCATATCCGATGGTTCGTGAACTATTTTAGGCGTAATATACGAACGCACATTCCAATGAACCATGTAAACAGAAAACGAATGCTTTGCCATAAATGATATAATTCTCTTGACCACATTATTACTTATCTTAATCTCTTTTTCCATAAAAACATACAACGCTATTACGAATAAAATATATGCCGGAGCCAAGTCAACTGCATTATTATAATTATATGGAAATAAGACCTGGCCTAAAACAGTCACGATTCCCCCCAGTATACCCACAGCGTAGAATTTTTTCTTATTATCTTTATTAACCTGAATTATTCACGGAACAGTATTTGAATTGATAACTGTGCCATGAATCTAA
>CAMWOK010000073.1 GCA_947175845.1 uncultured Lachnospiraceae bacterium
CGTACAGCGTCTCGCGCAAAAATATGAATGTGGGAGAGGGGGAGCGCGGGACTTCCAGGGGCTTTGTCGTCAAGGTCTCGGACGGAAAACACTACGCAGAGTACTCTTTCAACCAGATTGCGGAGGAGAAACTAGAAGAGATCTGCAGCCGGATTGAGAAGCTGGTGGAGTCCTCGTGTCAGCTTGTCCCTGAGGGGCTGTGCGAGAGCGAATATCAGGTTCCCGCAAAGGAGCAGGCGGTATTTACGGGCAGCACAGACTATGAGACGGACCCTGAGGCGCTGGGGGATGACGCGATACTGCAGCATCTTGTGGCAATCAAGGACAAGGGGCTGGCGTTCAGTGACAGGATTCTGGACTGCCAGGTTATGGGCAGCTATCAAAGGTACACAAAGCTGTTTCTTTCCGAGGGGAAAGAGATGGAACAGAACGTCATGTGGATGACTGGATTTTTGTACTTTGTCGCAGCGCGGGGCGAGGAGATCAAGACGTACTATAAATCGTACTCCAATCTGGGCGGCGCGGAAGTGCTCTCAAAGATGGACGCAGACGTCGAGGACTGCGCGAACGTCACGCTGGAACTGCTCAAGAGCGAACCCATGATTCCGGGGGAGTACGACTGCATCTGCACGCCGGATGTCACGGGCATGATTGTGCACGAGGCGTTCGGCCACGGCGTCGAGATGGATATGTTTGTAAAAAAACGCGCGCTGGCAGAGCAGTACGTGGGCAGCCAGGTTGCCTCAGCGCTTGTCACCATGCATGACGGGGCGTCGGCGGCGTCCGAGACGGCGACTTACTTCTTTGACGACGAGGGAACTATGGCGCACGACACGACCGTGATTGAGAAAGGGATTTTAAAGAGCGGCATCAGCGATCTGCAGTCCGCCCTGATCCTGGGGACAAAACCTACCGGAAACGGCAGAAGGGAGAGCTTTCGCCGGAAGGCGTACACGCGCATGACCAACACCTTTTTTGAGGGCGGAACGGATACGGTGGACGAGATGATCGCGTCCATCCAGTATGGATTTCTGCTGGAAAATCCGCAGAATGGCATGGAGGATCCGAAAAACTGGGGCATTCAGTGCATGGTCAACATTGCGCGGGAGATCCGCGACGGGAAGCTTACCGGAAAGATATTTTCCCCGATTGTCCTGACGGGCTATGTGCCAGATTTGTTGAAGTCCATATCCATGATGTCTGAGGAAGTGAAGCTTTCCGGCAGTGGTATGTGTGGAAAGGGCTACAAGGAATGGGTCAAGGTGTCGGACGGAGGCCCCCACATCAAGGCAAAAATCCGTCTCGGGTAGAGCGGGCGGCAGATGGGAACCGACATTGAACAAGAAGAGAGAAAGGCAGGGAAACAATTTTGATAGAACAGATTAAGGCTGTGTTAGGACAGCTTGGGATAGAGACCTATCGTATCACGGAGAGTGTGCAGGAGTCGCTGGAGTGCTTTTTTGTCAGGAAAAAGCTGGACTTGAAGCGACGCACCGACCTGACGGACTACGCGGTTGTGGTGTTTTGCCCGCATGATCACGACGGAACGCGGATGCTCGGCTCCTCCTCCGTGAACATTCATCCGGGTATGGGGGATGAGGAACTTGGAGAGACACTGCGCAGGGCGTATCAGGCTGCAGCGCTGGTCAACAATGAATACTATGAACTCAACGCGGGGACAGCGGAGACATTTGTGCCCGCAAAGAGCCGTTTTGCTGGGCAGAGTCTCGAGGAGAGTATGCGGCAGGTTGTGGAGGCGCTGTACGTGTCGGACACCTCAGACAAGGTGTTTATCAACTCCGCGGAAGTGTTCACAAAGCGCATCGTTCGCCGGATTGTAAACTCCCGCGGCGTGGATGTCAGCTATGAGACTTGTCTGGTCTCCGGCGAGTATGTGGTGCAGTGCATTGAGCCGCGGGATGTGGAAACGTACCATCAGTTTTCCTACCACGATGCGGATCTTGATGCGCTGCGCTGGGATGTGACGACGGCTTACGCCAGAACAAATGCGAGAGCAAAGGCAGAAAAGCCCCCCGTGGCAGGCACGTATACAATCCTGCTCTCCGAGGAAAATCTGCAGGAACTGATGCAGTTTTACTGTATGCGGTCCGACACGGGCGTCGTGTATCAGAAATATTCCAACTATCAGATTGGGGACGCCGTGCAGGGCGAAACGGTGCAGGGGGACGCGCTCACCATACACATGAAGGCCAGGGAGCCCTACAGCGAGGAGGGCATTTTGATGAAGGACCGCGTACTGATGGAGAACGGCACGCTCAAGATGCTTCACGGAAGCTGCAGAACTTCGTATTATCTGGGCGTAGAGCCCACCGGGGAGTACCAGTGCATCTGTGTTCCTACGGGCAGCAGGACGTTAGAGGAGCTTAAACAGGACCCGTATCTGTATATCGTGAGCTTTTCTGATTTTCAGATGAATCCGTTGTCAGGACATTTCGGCGGGGAGATCCGGCTGGCATTTTTGTATGACGGAAAGGAAGTCACGCCCGTGACAGGCGGATCGGTCAACGGCAGTATTTTGGAGGTGCAGGGCAACCTGGCTTTCTCCAAGGAGCGCTATCAAAATGACAGGTACGAGGGACCTTACGCAGTTCGGATAGAGGGCGTGAAGGTGGCTGGGGCATAGGCTGCTGCCCGGCTGTCCGTCTCTCGTTCAGGCGTTTTGCGACTTGCGCGCGGACAGGACTGCCGCGAGATACACGCCTGCAGTCCCCAGCGCAAGATAGAGCAGCCGCACTGCGAGAAACCCTGCGCTGAGTGTGAATGCAGGCTCCATGTCTGCACCGACTGGAAGTGTCAGCGGATATTCAGAAAAGTATCCCGCGCCAGACACATCAAAGACATTCGGTATGCCATTGAGCGCAAATGCGAGCAGCATCAGACCGTAGATCAGGCTTTGGTGCAGGCTTCCCAGCAGCTGCCCCACCCCTGCAAAAAATACGAAACAGGGCAGCAGGATCACGGCGGACGGCAGCACAAAAGCCGCAAAGTCATAGAACCGGAAAAAGCAGGCGTAGAAGAACAGCGCAAGTGCAATCACCACCAGATAAATCACCAGAAAACATACGCCTGCTGCCAGCGTTCGGATCTCAATCTGACGAAAAACCGGAATCGGCGTGGCATCTGTCAGGACTTCGACACGCCGCTGCTGCCGGCTGTAAAAATTTGCCAGCAGAAGCAGCACTGTTATCATTGCCAGCGGGAGCGTCCTGCCAAGATAAGAACAGTAGCTCCACGCGGAGAAGGGCGCGGTGCAGGAGACTCCCTGTATGGTTTCGCTCGACAGAATAAACCAGGCGTACAGTGCATTGACCAAGAGCATTCCGGGAAAGACCTTTCCGAGAAGCATTCTTTTGAGTTCATAATAAAATATCTTATTCAAGACGCAAATCCTCCTCTGTTAATCCGCAGTAGTTTAAAAAATCTGAAAAACGAAATTTATTGTCGTGAAAAGCATCACGATCGGCATATATTTTCCGCAGAATTTCATCCATCTGCGCCTCGCCGCCGACAAGTGCTTCCGCTTTCAGAATCATGAGCGGCATACGCTGATACTGGTTGACGGAGCGGTTGGACAGCTCGAGAGAGGTCTGATAGACGGATGGAAGCAGCTCGAGATATTCTGGGTGCCGGTTGTAGAAGCTGCGATTCTGGTTTTCCACGGCGTCCTTCCACATGTCGACATAGTACTGCTGTGCGTAGAGCGCGCCATACTTTTCTTTGACAAGGCGGTATGTGGAGTACACAGTCAGCCCCTCGGCGCTCCATAATTCCTCGTCTGCGCAGTTGAGTCCAAGTCCGCCCCACCACTGGTGAATCATCTCGTGGATAAAGACCTCCGTCGCGCTGGCGCCCTTGTCGGGGTCGCTCAGGGTGTCGGGTGCCAGCACTGTCTCAAACCACGTTGAGACGCCGTGCACTGCGTAGCCGCCCATGAACATGGAACTTTCCTGACGCAGCAGCAGGTGGTTGTCCTCGGCGGACCACAGTTCTCCATAGTGTTCACTGCAGTAGGTAAGGATGTCAATGATGACCTGCTCAATATCGTTTTCCACGACAATTTTCTGATAGGCCGCTCCGTATGCAAAATCGACAGTGAGGTCATTGATGGAAAATGTGTTGGTGCGATAGTACCCTGCGGTGAAATCGCCGATATAGTTTTCCGTATTTTGCGTCCAGGTCCTAGTGCCGTCCCCATTGTCGACCGAGTCTGTCATCTGCACATAATTGCAAAAGGGTGTCAGGCTGTCAGGAATCGTGAAGTCCGTGACGGCAGTTTGGACAAAATAGCCTTCAAACCGTGGAAACAGGGATGTCGTGTCCAGAGAGATATAGTCGCGGTCAACCATGTCATCCACCAGGGAACCTGCGGCGTACTTTGCCTGCGCAGGAAATCCGCTGTACTCTATGAGCAGTGTTTTGCCGGGAGTTTTTGACGGAAGCGAAAAACGGGTTGGGCGTTGGCCGTTGAGGTCACTGTCGATGGTTCGAAAAGATACCGTCTCCCCGCCGTAGGTCATTTTTGTGATCCTGTATCCCGGATTGAGGTAAAATACGGTTTCGCCGTCGTATGGAACCAGGATGTCGTACTCCGCCTTCACGGAAACTGTGCCTGTGACCGGGTTGACTTTCAGATGACAGCGGGCATTGACGGTATGGTCTGCATCCATCATGAAACTGTCCGCATAATCATAGCTGTCCGGCCCGTGGTCAATGAAAGGCTGGGCGTGCCACAGCCAGACGCCGGACGCGGCAAGGACAGCCGCAGGCAGGAGCTTTCGCAGTTTTTTTCCGCTCTTTAGAAAGGAGAAAACAAGCCCGCGCTGGTATCTGCGCATAAACAAAAAGGAAGTCGTCCAGGCGCCCAGGGCAATACACAGCCAGATAATGCGGGTGTACAGCCCGATGCGCAGCGGCCAGACGGACAAAAATCCGTCCGAGTAAGTGATGACATACGGATTCAGCCAGCGCAGAAAGTAGTCCCGGGCGACAATGCCGCTGACACTCACACCCGCAAGCAGGACATAGAGCACCACGGAAAGTTCAACGCGGCGTGTCAGCTGGTAGAAGGCATCCGCAAACAGGATCGAAATCCACCAAGTAGGAAGCATAAATACTGCAAAATTGGCAGAGTAAAAGCCCGGCCGGAACAGGTAGGACATTTTTTCGGCGGTGTATGGCGCGTAGACCAGTGCAGTGAGCAGTACCACAAGCATGGATACAGTCATGAGCGCCAGGGTTCTTGCGGCGCAGAGTGCGCCCGGCACAGAGATGGCGTCCGCAAGAACGTGCACGCCGCTGCGCTGCAGCCGATCCGCCTCCATGAGTGCTGCGGCGGCCCAAAGCACGGCGCCGACCGTGGTTCCTGACAGGACAGGCGTCAGGATATAGCGGCTCGACATGACCTGGGAACCATAAAAGATCATCAGAAGATTGCCCAGAGGCAGGGAGAGTATGGACAGGAGCGCAGCTCCCAAAACAGTCCGCGACTGCAGCAGCCTTCTCAGCTCGACGCGGAAGAGCGAAAACAAATTCATAATGCCTCAGACTCCTTTCTGGCAGGACTGTGATGGATGCAATAGAGGTAGGCATCCTCGAGCGTCGGATCTGTCGGCCGCACAAAGTCCGGGAGCTGTTTTGCGACAATGCGGCAGCGGATTCCGTCAGCCGCGTGAACCTTGGAGACAATCTGGCACCCGTCAGGGGCGGCATCACCCAGCTTTGCAAGATAAGTGCCCACGTGATGATCCGCCTGGGCGATCAGCGACGCAGGTGTGCCGTCGAAAAGCACCCGGCCGTCGTGGATGACAAGCACCCGGCTGCAGACCGCCTGCACGTCCTCGACAATGTGTGTGGATAGCAGAATGATCTTGTCCTGGGCCATCTCGGAAAAAATATTGCGGAACTTGACGCGCTCCTCGGGATCGAGGCCGACGGTGGGTTCATCTAGGATAATCAGCCGAGGACTGCCCAGCAGCGCCTGCGCGATCCCGACGCGCTGCCGCTGACCGCCGGACAGACTGCGGATGCGCGCTTTTCTGTGCGCAGTCATGTTGGTGCGCTCGAGGACTTCATGGATTGCAGCCCGGGCGTCCTTTATATTTTTCAGGGCAGCCATGTAGTCCAGAAATTGCCAGACGGTCAGCTCCTCGTACAGTCCAAAGCTCTGCGGCAGATAGCCCAGCTGCGATTTGAGGCAGATTTCCTGTGTAAGCAGCGGCTTGTCGTTGAGCAGGATTTCTCCCCGGGTGGGGAGCAGACCGGCGATCAGAAGCTTCATCAGCGTCGTTTTTCTGGCGCCGTTTGGCCCGAGAATCCCGATGAAGCTGGGACTCTCGGCGCTGACAGAGACATCCTGCAGCGCCTTTTTGCCCGACGGATAAATCATGGTAATGTGTTTTACGTCGATTTTCATACAGATCTCCTTTGCATAGTTGTTCTTGATGTATTTTAACATGCTTTGACGATTATTTGTCTGGAGATTGTGTGTATTTTATGTGGAGATTGTGTGGAGGAACGCGCCGCTGGCATCCGCTGGAAAACACGCAGTAAACCGCACGCCGCCTTCCACGTTTTCTATCGTGTGGCGGACATGGTACGTGTCCAGTATCATCCGCGTGATATAGAGCCCCAGCCCGCTTCCATAGCGGGCGGATTTGTCTGCGCGGTAAAACGCCTCGAACAGATGTGGCAGGTGTTTTTCATCAATGTGCACGCCGGTGTTTTGCACGGTGAACTGTATCCAGCCGTCTGTGCGGGAGAGCGCAACAGACACGCTCTGATGTTTTGGCGAGTGGGTGACAGCGTTTCCGATCACGTTTCCGAGCGCCTTTTTCAGCAGCATTTCATCGCCGCGGATCAGGAATTCATCCTGTGCCTTTGCGTCGGTGTCAACCGGGTTCTTCGCAGGGTTGCCAGCGCGGATATCAAGATGGATGTCAATAAAAAGCGGTTGCGCGTACTTTGCATACTCCGCGGTCAGTGCCTCCACAAGCGCGGCGAGACCGACAGGCTGCAGCGCAGGTTCGTCGCTCAGATCCATGTGGGAGACCAGAAGCATTTCCTGTATAAAGTGGTTGAGGGACTGCAAAATCTCCGCGCTGCGGGCAAGGTACTTGTCGCGGTCCCTGTAGACACCGACGTTTGCCTGCATTCCCTCAAGCTGTCCGATCACGACCGCGATTGGCGTCTTGAGTTCGTGCGACACGCCGGAAAAGAAGAGCATCCGCCGGCGTTCATGTTCTTTTTCCAGCAGAAGTTCATCCGAAAGAAGCGTGTTCCGGCGCTGGATTTCTTCGAGCGCGGCGTGCAGCCGGTCGGACAGCTCATTGATGCTGCGCGAGAGCACGCCGATCTCGTCGTCGCGCAGATACGGGCAGTACCAGCTAAAGTCGAGGCTGGCAATCCGGTCCGCAATCGCGCTGATCTGGATGATGGGCCTGGTCGTGCTGCGCGAAAAAACAAAGGCGCAGAGAGCGGACAGCAGAACAATCAGCACGGCGGCAAAGGGGATGCTTCGCCGCAGCGCAGTCTGAATCTCGTCGGTGCGCGCCGGATGACAGCGGGTGATGAGAAGATACTCCTGGCTGGAATCTTTGAAGCGAAATGGATAGCGGTTTCCTGCAATGGGAGCCGCATGGATCTTCTCAAAGGAATAGAAAGAGACAGGCGCCTTCTCATGGTCGAGCAGAAGCAGTTCCGCCCCGGTTCGGCGGATAAAGTCTGTGAAAAGGGGTTCGCTGTCGCTTTTACAGGTTGTCCAGAGACTCGAAATCAGCTGCTGCGTCTCCTGATCAAGGCTGCGCTGGGCGCGCTTTAAGTCCGCGCCTGGGAGGAAGAACCAGATGCATCCATACGCGAAGAGGCTGATGGCAGAGGAGAGCAAAAGAAGCAGGAGAAAGGTCATGACCGTGAGCCGGCTGGTCAGCTTGTTGGAACTGTGCAGTGTGTGCTTGTCTGTAAATCTGTTCATGGTGGAGTACCTCGGCAGAATGATTGTCAGTTTCCTAATTTATATCCGATGCCGCGGACGGTCTCGATGCAGTCGGAGGCGCCCAGCTTGTGCCGGATATTTTTCATATGCGTGTCGATGATGCGCGTGTCCCCATAGAAGTCGTATCCCCACAGTTTCTCAATCAAGTCTTTTCTGGTCACGACTGTGCCCGGCGCAAGCATCAGTTCCCGCAGGATCTCAAACTCGCGCAGCGTGAATGCAACAGGCTCGTCTGCAGCGCGCACCTGATGTGCCTTCAGATCCAGGGCAATGTCCCCGCAGCGCAGGATATCCGGCGTGGAAACCGCTGTGGACGGCATGGTCCTGCGCAGAACGGCAGCCACTTTCTGTAGCAGGAGTGCCATGGAGACCGGCTTGGTGATGTAGTCGTCTATCTGCAGCTCATAGCCCTGCATCTGACAGGTCTCACTGTCCAGCGCCGTCAGCATTATGACAGGTGTGTCACATTTTTTGCGGATTTCCCGGCAGACGTCAAAGCCGTCCATGCCCGGGAGCATCAGATCCAGCAGAATCAGGTCAAACGGCTCTGTGCCGATCCGCCAAAGCGCCCTGTCCCCGTCGTCCGCCGTCTCCACCGCATAGTGCGCACTCTCCAGAAAGTTCTGCAAAAGCTCCTGATAGTCGCGATTGTCCTCTACAACAAGTATTTTTGGCATAGTAATCCTCCATTCTTGCCAAAGTATCACCGCCAGCCGCGTGCAGTCTAGGTGCGCGGCTGGCTATAAAAAGTCTATAACAAAAGCGCGGTGGATTCAAGTGGGAGTTTTATGATTATTTTTATATAAATTCATTGATTTTTAACCTTTATATGCTTGTTATGTTCTCTGATTTAAAGTATAATATTGAATGAGACATAATGTAAAATGAGAAAATATGAAAAGAAAGGGTGTTGTGAATGGGATTCAAGAGTGACGAGAGTATAAAGGAGTTTACGCATAAATATACAAAAGTATGTGTGGACAACAACGCCATTGATCCGGATTTGTTTGATGAATACGGTGTGAAGAGAGGGCTGCGTGACAAGAATGGAAAGGGAGTTCTCTCCGGTCTCACCAATATTTCACTGATAAAATCATCGGAGGAGAAGGACGGAAAGAGTGTACCGTGCGATGGGCAGCTCTACTACAGGGGGTACAATATCTTTGATCTGGTGAGAGGTTTTCAGAATGAGAACCGGTTCGGTTTTGATGAGTGCGCGTATCTGTTATTGTTCGGAGATCTTCCGACTAAGAACGAACTGATCGAGTTCAAAAAGACATTGGGTTACAGCATGACACTTCCCACAAACTTTGTGCGGGATGTCATCATGAAAGCGTCAAGCCATGATATCATGAACTCACTCACAAAGAGTGTGCTGACGCTCGCGTCGTACGATGAGAGTGTGGCGGATATGTCGCTGGACAATGTGCTGCGCCAGTGTCTGATGTTGGTCAGCGTATTTCCGATGCTTTCCGTGTATGGTTATCACGCTTACAATCACTACGAGTGTGACGAGAGTCTGTATATACATAGACCGGACCCGCGGCTTTCCACAGCGGAGAACCTGCTCCGCATGCTGCGGCCTGATATGTCCTACACGCCGACGGAGGCGAAAGTTCTCGACGCGGCGCTTGTGCTGCATATGGAACATGGCGGCGGAAACAACTCTACATTCACCACAAGAGTGGTCACGAGTGCGGGTTCGGACACCTACTCGGTCATTGCGGCAGCGCTCTCATCGCTGAAGGGACCAAAACATGGCGGAGCCAACATCAAGGTTGTGCAGATGATGGAGGATCTGCGCAGAAACGTAGACGATACGACCGATGAAGATCAGGTGCGGGCTTATCTCTACCGCCTTCTGAATAAGGAAGCATTTGACAGAAGCGGTCTGATCTATGGTATGGGACATGCTGTCTACTCGATCTCCGATCCGAGAGCACTGGTGTTCAAATCTTTCGTGGAACGGCTCGCCAATGAGAAGAAGCACCGCAAAGATTTTGAGCTGTATTCCATGATCGAGCGGCTGGCGCCGGAGGTGATCGCGGAGAAGTGCAGAATTTACAAGGGTGTCAGCGCAAATGTTGACTTCTACAGCGGATTCGTGTACAGCATGTTAGACATTCCGATGGAGCTGTTCACACCGATATTTGCCATCGCCCGCATTGTCG
Organism: uncultured Lachnospiraceae bacterium; assembly: GCA_947175845.1. GTDB lineage: Bacteria > Bacillota > Clostridia > Lachnospirales > Lachnospiraceae > COE1. The sequence continues at coordinate 10,183 of CAMWOK010000073.1, forward strand.
GCTGGAGCGCGCACCGCATGGAGGAGCTGATCAATGTCGATAAGATTATCAGGCCAGCCTACAAGAGCATCGCTGAGCTGCGGCCCTACGCGACGCTCAAGGACCGCTCGACACCCAAGCTCGACGGCCAGGATCAGAAGATTTATAAACTTCCTATGAATGAATAGGAAAAAAATTCTAAAAAGTTGTTGCATTTTGCAGGGTGCGGTGTTAAAATAAAGATAAGTTAAATGATGCTAGATGATAAAGAGTGGACTTGCGAGTCCACTCTTTCTATATGCTTATCACATTTTTATTGAAGAGCAATTTTATGTGGTAAATTATTGTGGTAAATTATGTTGGCAAGAGGTGGCAAAATGGCGAAAAGGGATTCGTACGAAAAACGTGCAGAAGCGTTGCTCGAGCCTATTGTGGCGGCAAACGGATGCAGGATTTACGATGTCGAGTATGTGAAGGAGGGCAGCGACTGGTATCTGAGGGCGTACATTGATAAGCCGGAAGGTGTTGGGATTATCGACTGTGAGAATGTCAGCCGGGCTTTTTCTGAAAAGCTCGACGAGGAAGATTTTATACCGGAGGCTTATATTCTTGAGGTATCCAGTCCGGGACTCGGAAGGGCGCTGAAGAAAGACAGACATCTGCAGCAGAGTCTTGGCGAGGAAGTGGAGGTAAAGACTTACAGGCCGATTGACCATCAAAAAGAGTTTACCGGGATTCTCATGGCATTTGACAAGGATACAGTCACGATAGAAATAGAGAATCATTCAGAGACAAAGGATATGGTCTTTGCCAAATCTGACATTGCTGTTATCAGATTAACACTGGATTTTTAACTTTAGGAGGGTAAAGGAAAAATGAATAAGGAATTAATGGAAGCGCTTAATATTCTTGAGAA
>CAMWOK010000074.1 GCA_947175845.1 uncultured Lachnospiraceae bacterium
GCAAGCTCCCAACAGCATTTTGCATATCCAATTTTGCATGGCTGAACTGTTACCGGCAGATTGACAAAATTTTGGTTCTGGGTTGTCCAAGTCAGGCAGATTATGGTAAAATGGTTAAATATGCAGCACAATAATACGAATGGTTTTCACGGAGGGTACAAGATGGCTGATATCAGAAAGCTTCAAAACGGGAGTGATATACGCGGAATTGCGTGTGAAGGAGTTGCCGGGGAGGATGTGAATCTCACGGAAGATGCGGGAAATCGGATTGGCGGCGGATTTGTCAGATGGCTTGCGGACAAGAAAGGGAAGCAGGCGCATAAGCTGCGGATTGGAATCGGCCATGATTCGAGAATCACGGCGGACAGCCTGTTTGCGGCGGCGGCAAAGGGCATTGTGGCAGCGGGTGCAGCGGTGTACGACTGCGGCCTTGTGTCGACGCCGTCCATGTTCATGACGACCGTGTTTGACGAGTTTGCATTTGACGGGGCGATCATGATCACGGCAAGCCATCTTCCTTTTAACAGAAATGGGTACAAATTTTTTGACAGGGATGGCGGTCTTGAGCACGACGACATCACGCAGATTCTCGAGACGGCGTCCGGGCTGTCTGCGGTGGACGCGGATTTGTCCGGTGTGGAAAAAGTTGATTCCATCTCTGTATATTGTGGATTTCTCAAGGAGAAGATAAAGAAGAGCATCAACGCAGACAACTATGACATGCCGCTTGCGGGTCTGCATATCGTGGTGGATACGGGAAACGGTGCCGGCGGATTTTTTGTGGAAAAAGTGCTGAACCCGCTCGGTGCGGACACGTCGGGAAGCCAGTTTTTAGAGCCGGACGGGCATTTCCCGAACCACATTCCGAACCCGGAAAACAGGCAGGCAATGGAGGCGGTCCGGCAGGCAGTCCTGAAAAACAAGGCGGATCTGGGGATTATTTTCGACACGGACGTCGACAGAATGTCGGCGGTGCTGCCGGATGGCGAAGAGGTGAACCGGGATGCGATTATAGCGATGATGACGGCGATTGTTGCGGAGGATTACCCCGGGGGAACGATTGTGACGGACTCTGTCACAAGCGACCGGCTGACGCGTTTTATCGAGGGCATTGGCATGAAGCATCACCGGTATATGCGCGGGTACAAGAATGTCATCAACGAGTCTGTGCGCCTCAACAGCGAGGGCGTGGTGTCGCCGCTCGCCATCGAGACGTCCGGGCACGGAGCGCTCAGCGAAAATTATTTTCTCGACGACGGCGCTTACATGGCGGTGAAGCTTCTGATTGCGCTCGCGAAGGCGGCGCGGCAGAACAAGCCGCTCGCATCCTTCATCGAAAAACTCGAGAAGGGCTTCGAGGAGCGGGAGTACCGTTTCCGCATACAGGGAGAGGATTTCAAGGCGTACGGAGCAGATGTGCTAAGCGCGTTTGAGGAGCGGGCCAGAAAGAGCGGTTATCAGATTGCGCCGGACTCGCACGAGGGCGTCCGCATCTCGTTTGACACGGATGCAGTCAAGGGCTGGCTGCTGCTGCGCATGTCGCTGCACGACCCGCAGATGCCGCTCAACATCGAGGGCGTCAGAGAGGGGGACTGCGACAGGCTCTTTGACATTGTTCTGAGGCTGCTTGACGGGTTTGACAGGCTGGTGGCGCCAAAGAGATAGACAGGCACGGTTTCACACAGGAAAAACGCCAAAGAAAGCGTTTTTCATTTCTATATTGAGCCACTCAAAGGTGGTATGGAGGATATCATGAGAATAGGTACAGGTTACGATGTGCACCGTCTGGTGGAGGGGCGTCCCCTGGTGATGGGCGGTGTGAAAATCCCGCACGAGCTGGGACTGCTCGGGCACTCCGATGCGGATGTGCTGCTGCACGCGATATCGGATGCACTGCTGGGCGCGGCGGCGCTCGGGGATATCGGCAGGCATTTCCCGGACACCGACCCCGCGTACAAGGGGATTTCGAGCGTGCTGCTGCTTGAGCGCGTCGGGAAGCTGCTGGAAGAAAATATGTTCTATATTGAAAATATTGACGCGACCATCATTGCGCAGGCGCCGAAGATGCGGCCGCACATTGACCAGATGCGCGCCAATATCGCGGGTGCGCTGGGAATCAGCGCAGACCAGGTCAACGTCAAGGCGACGACGGAGGAAGGGCTTGGGTTTACAGGCGAGGGAAAAGGAATCGCGGCGCAGGCGGTCTGTTTGCTCACAAGCCCGCGGGAGATGGCGACCATGGAGGCGGACAATGCGCAAAAACAGCAGGCAGGCGCCCGTTCCTGCGAGGGCTGTCCGGGATGCGTCGCGTCTGCACAGTGACAAAAAGGTTGAGAAGAGAGATGGTTTGACAGGGTATGGATGAGATTATCGGGGATCGGGAAGCCAAGAGGGATGCGACAGACACAATCAGAGAGAAATACGGTGTTGCGGCCAGGCAGGATGCGGCCCAAAACTGCACTGTTTTTGTGATTTCGCAGGATGCGGGACAAAATGATGCGGCGCAGGAGTGCGCGCTCAAGCTCAGGTCCCGCCCTGCGGCGATGCGCAGAAATCCCGCGGTTTTTGGCATGAAGCGTCCTCTGTGCATGGCGGATATCGAGCGCACGGAGACGGGGCTGCTCTGGATACCCCCCGCGCAGGAGGGCGTCTTGGCAGAGCATGGACAGGCGGGACAGATTCGGCGTGCGCGCGGCGGTGAAAAGGACCAAAGCCAGGACACACAGGCGGCAGCGCGCATCCGGACGGACCAGCTGCAGAAACTGCTGTTGGCATCCCTGTCTTATCAGAATCAGCTGTGCGTGCCGCTCTGCCTGGTCGAGAATCCCGAAAACAGTGCGCGGGAAAAAGCCCACTTCCGGCAGGAGGCTGCAGCGTCAGACCGCCCGCAGTTGGACGCGGAGACACTCAGGCGTGCGGGGTTTGAGGCCATCTGTGACCGCCCGCGCTATGTGCTGAACACGCAGACAATCTCCGCTGAGATGTTGCGGCGGGCGGCGGCAGGGGAGGCAGTTTCCATCCCGGCGCAGGGCGCACAGGCCGAGTGCACTCTGCAGGCGGTTGCGCAGGAGGAGCTGTTGTCGCTGGCACATTTTGTGAACGCGCGGCTCTGTGGGCGGTGCGGATTTTTTATCATCCGCAGCGCGTCGTACTATGAGCGGGTACAAAAGGAGCTGCAAAGCAGCGGCGGCGGTCTGTTTCAGATTATGGAAAACGGAGTGCGCAGGGGCTGTTTTGCCTGTGCAGGCGATCCTGGGGAGTGTGTCAGGGAGGCGGTGTTTGACCGGGCGTGCGACCAGGAGCGCTGTCTTGTTAAGGTGGGGATTCACAAACCGGCAGTGCTTGCGCGGGTTGTAAACCTGCAGGAGATGCTACGCCACATTTGCGGGAGCGGAAAAATTACGGTTGCCATCCGCATCACAGACCCCGTGATTGCACAGAACGACGGACTTTTTATCTGGTACATTGACGAGAAGGGAAGCCGCATGGAGCGCGTGGACAAGCCGGATGTAAGAAGCGGGAACGATTCCTCCATGCGCCCGGAGGTCACAACCACGATCGGGGCGTTTACGGCATTTCTTTTTGCGCATATGCAGTTGAAAGAAAATGCGAAATTTGATAGTATATACCTAGCAGGCCCGGCGTGGCTCGACGAGATAGCAGTGAGATAGATAACAGAGGGATAAGTAGAGAATCATTACAGGAGGGACACAGTATGGCAGCAGTTACAACACCACATATCAATGCGGACAAAGATGCGTTTGGAAGGACAGTTCTGATGCCCGGCGACCCGCTGCGGTCGAAGTTTATCGCGGAGAATTTTCTGGAAAATGCGGTCCTGGTCAACAATATCAGGGGCATACAGGGGTACACGGGCACTTACAGGGGGACGAAAATCAGCGTGATGGCGAGCGGTATGGGGATGCCGACAATCGGGATCTACTCGTACGAGCTCTTTCACTTTTTTGACGTCGAAAATATTATGCGGATCGGCTCGACGGGGGCGATGCAGGAGTATGTGAAGATCCGCGATATCGTCTTTGGCATGGGCGCATGTACCAACTCAAACTATGCGAGTCAGTATGGGTTGAACGGAACATTTGCGCCGATTGCAAGTTATGGCCTGCTGAAGGAGGCTATCGCGCAGGCAGAGCGGGCGGGCGCACGCTACCATGTCGGCAATATTCTGTCGTCGGACGTCTTTTACAATGACGCACAGGACGCCAATGAGGGCTGGCAGAAGATGGGCGTGCTGTGTGTGGAGATGGAGGCTGCGGCGCTGTACATGAACGCGGCGCGGTGCGGGAAGAATGCCCTCGCCCTGTTCACGGTTTCCGACAGTCTCGTGACGGGGGAGGCGACGTCCGCAGCGGAGCGCCAGAGTTCCTTCACGCAGATGATGGAGATCGCGCTCAACACTGCCGTTTCGATTGAAAACAGGTGAGCAAATCAGAGCAGCGACATAAATTAAAATAAGCACAACAGTCTCAACGGAGGCACAGGATGGGATTTATTAAAAATGTCAAAAACGAGATACGCGTCATTCGGGAGCGCGACCCGGCGATTCATTCGAACATGGAGGTTTTTCTGTACCCGAGCTTTAAGGTGATGCTGCACTATCGGGTGGCGCATAAGCTCTACAAGGGCGGGCACTATTTTCTCGCAAGATGGATATCCCAGCGCGCGGTCCGAAAGACGGGGATCGAGATACACCCCGGTGCCGAGATCGGAGAGAATTTCTTTATCGACCATGGAAATGGCGTGATTATCGGAGAGACGGCGGTCGTGGGCAACAATGTGACGCTCTATCAGGGGGTGACGCTCGGCGGCACGGGCAAGGAGCACGGAAAGCGCCATCCGACAATCGGCGACAATGTGATGATCAGCGCCGGGGCGAAGATTCTCGGCTCATTCACAGTCGGCGAGAATTCCAAGATAGGGGCGGGCAGCGTCGTCATCGAGGAGGTTCCCCCCAACTGTACCGTGGTGGGCGTGCCCGGGAGAGTGGTGCGGCGCAACAACCAGAAACTGGTGTGCGAGGAGCTGAACCAGGTCGATTTGCCGGACCCGGTAAACGAGGATATCAAAAATCTGCAGCGCGCAAACAGCGAGATGATCAACCGCATCTTGGAACTGGAACAGCAGATTCGGCAGCTTGCGAACAGTTCCCAGGATGCAGACAGATCGTGACAGGCGCTGTGCGCGTCTCAAATGGCTGTGATACATATATCTGGAGGTTATGAAAAAATGGAAAACAAAATGTCCTTTTACAATACACTGACGCGGAAGGTGGAGCTGTTTGTCCCCAACGAGGACGGGAAGGCCACGATGTACACCTGCGGTCCGACCGTGTATCATTACGCGCATATCGGAAATCTGAGAAGCTATATCGTGGAGGATCTGCTGGAAAAAACGCTCCGCTATGTGGGGTACGATGTGAAGCGCGTCATGAATATCACGGATGTGGGCCATCTGTCGAGCGACGCGGACACGGGCGAGGATAAGATGCTCAAGGGCGCAAAGAGAGAGCACAAGACGGTGATGGAGATCGCAAAGTTTTACACCGACGCCTTTTTTGCGGACTGTGCAAAATTAAATATCAAAACCCCGGATGTGGTGGAGCCGGCCACGAACTGCATCGCGGAGTTTATTCACATGATAGAGACCCTGATTAAGAAGGGGTACGCGTATGAGAGCGGCGGGAACATTTACTTTGACACGGCAAAACTCGACGAGTACTATGTCTTTTCCAGCCAGAGCGAGAAGGAGCTTCTAGTCGGTGTGCGGGATGATGTGGACCAGGACGAGAACAAGAGAAACAAGGGGGATTTCGTGCTGTGGTTTACCAAGTCCAAATTTGACGACCAAGAGCTCAAGTGGGACAGTCCGTGGGGCGTCGGCTATCCGGGATGGCATATTGAGTGCTCGTGCATCAGCATGAAACATCTCGGGGAGCAGATGGATATTCACTGCGGCGGCGTGGACAACATTTTTCCGCACCACACGAACGAGATCGCGCAGAGCGAGGCGTATCTGGGGCATAAGTGGTGCAACTACTGGTTTCACGTGCATCACCTCAACGACAAGTCGGGCAAGATAAGCAAGTCTAGGGGAGATTTTCTGACGGTTTCCCTGCTCGAGTCGAAGGGGTATGACCCGCTTGTGTACCGCCTGTTCTGCCTGCAGTCCCACTACCGCAAGCCGCTCGAGTTCTCCTTCGAGGTGCTTGACAACATGAGCGCGGCGTACGACAAGCTGGTGAAGAAGATCGGAATGCTGGACAAAAATGGCTCGGTTGACCAGGCAAAGTTTGACGCGTACAGGCAAAAGTTCGAGGCGGCGCTGTGCGACGATCTGAACTCGTCCATGGCGGTTACTGTTCTGTACGATATGCTCAAGGATGACATGTCGGATGCGACGAAGTATGCGCTCGCGGAGAGCTTTGACGAGGTGCTCTCGCTGAACCTGACGACGGCGCACGCCGCGCGGGAGGCGGACAACAGCGTGGACGCAAAGCTCGAGCGCTACGTGCTCGATCAGATCGAGCAGAGAAAGGCGGCAAAGAAGGAGAAAGACTTTGCGAGAGCTGACGCGATCCGCAATGCGCTTTTGGAGAAGGGAATTGTGCTGGAAGATACGCGCGAGGGTGTGAAATGGAAGAAGGCATAAACGGGGGCAGTATGTTATCGCTGCTACACAGGCAGTTCGGCGGCGGGGAGGTGGACATCCGGGCCTACGCGCCGCTCACGCTGGCTTACATCGGCGACGCGGTCTTTGAGATAATCATCCGCACGCTGATTGTGGAGAAGGGGCAGCGGGCTGCCAACACGCTTCACAGGCACACGACGAAGATTGTCTGTGCACAGACGCAGGCAAAGATGGCGGACGCGGTCTACGAGCACCTGACTGCAAAGGAGCAGGATATCTACAGGCGCGGGAAGAACACGAAGCTCCACTCGACGGCAAAGAGCGCAAGCCTGGCAGATTACCGCAAAGCGACTGGGTTTGAGGCGCTCTGCGGATACCTTTTTCTGCAGGATGACACAGAGCGGATCATCGAGCTTGTCGGACAGGCGCTCGAGGCGGTGCAGATTGAGCTGTGAGGACAGCTGGAAGTATCCTGGACAAACTGATAGAGTTTGTGCTGCCTGAAGAACGGATGGTATTTTTAATATGGATGAAATAAAAGGCGAAGGAGCTGCGATTTACATGAAAGACGAGGGATTTGAAAAGGAATCGGCGCGGGAGCCTGTGGAGGAAGCGCTGATCGAAGGCAGAAATGCAGTCATAGAGGCGCTGCGCGCAGGGAAGCCGGTTGACAGGCTGTTCATACTTGACGGCGCGCAGGACGGCCCCATTCAGACGGTCAGACGGGAGGCCAAAAAGCGCGGTGTCACGATGAAGTTTGTGACGAAGGAGCGGCTTGACCAGCTCAGCGAGACCGGGAGGCATCAGGGCGTGATTGCGTATGCGGCGGCGTACGCGTACGCGGAGGTGGAAGATATTCTCGCCGCGGCCCGCGCGAAGAAGGAGTCGCCGTTTATTATCCTGCTGGACAATATCGAGGATCCGCACAATCTCGGTGCGATCGTCAGGACGGCAAACCTTGCGGGGGCGCACGGCGTCATCATCCCCAAAAACCGGGCTGTGGGGCTCACGGCGGCAGTCGCGAGAACCTCGGCGGGCGCGCTGAACTACACGCCGGTTGCGCGGGTCACAAACCTTGGCAAGACAATGGAGGAGCTCAAGAAGGAGGGGCTGTGGTTTGTCTGCGCCGACATGGACGGCAGCACGATGTACCAGCTCGACCTCACAGGGCCGATCGGCCTTGTCATCGGGAGCGAGGGGGACGGCGTGGGCAGGCTCGTGAAGGAAAAGTGCGATTTTGTGGCGTCGATTCCCATGAAGGGGGACATTGATTCCCTCAACGCCTCCGTCGCGGCGGGCGTGCTTGCGTACGAGATTGTGCGGCAGCGATCTTTTAAAATGGGGGGCGCGTGAGGCGATTCGCGCGTGCCTGTGGAGGTGACATATGTCAGACGTGTACGAAGGACTGAGCGACGAGGAGCTGATCGACAGGCTGCGCAGCGGCGAGCGGCAGATAACGGACTATATCATGGACAAGTACAAGAATCTGGTGCGGAAAAAGGCAAAATCCATGTACATTCTCGGGGCGGACAATGAGGATCTGATACAGGAGGGCATGATCGGGCTGTTCAAGGCGGTGCGGGACTACGACCCCGGGCGGGATGCCAGCTTTTACACGTTTGCGGATCTGTGCATCTCGCGCCAGATGTACAAGGCGGTGCAGGCGTCGCGCCGGGAGAAGCACACGCCGCTCAACACCTACATTTCTCTCTACGCTGATATGGCGGAGTCCGAGAGCGACGGAAACAGCACAGAGCTTGTGAACGTGATTGCGTCGGCGGTGGAGACGAACCCGGAGCAGCTCATGATTGACAGGGAGAATGTGGCGGATATCGAGGCCATTATCGAGAAGGAGCTGAGCAGCTTTGAGAAGCAGGTGCTTGACCTGTATATAACCGGCATGAGCTACTCGCAGATTGCGCGGGTGCTCTCAAGGGATGAGAAGTCTACGGACAACGCGCTGCAGCGGCTGAAGGCGAAGCTTCGCAGGGCAGTCAAACGAAAATAAAACATTTGAGGAATGAGCGTTACGCATGAGAAAAAAAAAGGAACAACGAAAGATTTCAAGACCGAAAATGTTAGTTGTTGACGATAAGGCAGTCAACAGATATGTGTTAAAAAATATCTTTGAGGATGCGTATGAGATTGTGGAATGTCAGGACGGCAGGGCTGCCATAGAGATATTGGAGGCGGAGCGCGACAAGGTGACGGTCGTGCTGCTCGACATTGTCATGCCTGTCTGTGACGGGTTTGCGGTGCTGAAATACATGGGGGAGGCAGCGCTCCACACGGTGCCTGTGATACTGGTAAGCTCCAATGTGAACGACCAGAATATCCACAGGGCATACGATTATGATGTCGCAGACTACATACAGAAACCGTTTCAGGAAAATGTGGTGCGGCAGCGTGTGCAGCAGGTGATCGCGCTGTACCAGGCAAAAAAAGAGCGTTTTGAGTATGAGCGGGCGAAATGACAGGAAGCGATCGGACCTGTTCATGGCAGGACAGCTCACAGGAAAGGGAATGGATTGAACAATGAAATATGAAAAAATTCCGGTAGCAGTCGACGGTACCGTTCAGGCTGCACTGTCACTTTATATACAGGAGGATTACCCGGACACCTACGGGGAGCGCAGGCGGCCGCTGGTCTTGATCTGCCCGGGAGGCGGGTATGAGCATGTGTCTGTCCGGGAGGGGGAGCCGGTCGCGTTTCAGTTTCTCACGGCAGGCTGTCACGCCGCAGTGCTGTGGTATGACATCTCACGGCAGGGCGTCTGTCACCCGCAGGAGCTAAAGGAGCTTGCCTGGTCGGTTGCCTACATCCGGGAACATGCCGACCAGTATGCGGTGGACCGGGACAAGATACTGGTTGCCGGATTTTCAGCGGGCGGACATCTCGCGGCAAGCCTGGGCTGTTTCTGGGACAAAGCGTGGCTGGAGGAGGAGATGCAGATGCAGAAAACGTGCTATCAGCCTAACGGCATGATACTCTCCTATCCCGTCATCACATCGGGGGCGTCAGCGCACAGGGATAGCTTTGCGAATCTGATGGGCCAGAATGCCTCGAGGGAGCTAGAACAGGCGCTCAGCCTTGAAAACCAGGTGACAGACAAGGTTCCTCCGGTATTTATGTGGCACACGGTGGAGGATAGGACAGTGCCGCTCGAAAATTCCCTGATGTTTGCCGCAGCGCTTTTGCGGGCAGGCGTGAATTTTGAGTACCATGTATTTCCGCACGGCGGGCATGGCTATGCACTCGCGACGAAGGAGACCGCGGCAAAGAGCGGCGCGGAAATCGAACCGCAGTGCGCGCAGTGGATAGAACTGTGCAAGAACTGGTTGAAGTGTAATTTCGTGGTGTTATAAGAAGGATGACATGTATCAAACCATGCACATAAAACAAAGAAGCCTGATTGCTCAGGCTTCCTGTTGTGTAAAAGGGGAATTCTTCCGGAATTGCTAATTAGCAAGTCTAACATCTCTGCTAAACATAATATAACTATACAATGAAACAAGTCTTTTTTCTATAACTATATTGTAAAAATATAACAATATATTAGCTAATATTTACCTCTGTGTCATCTGAGATGAGACAGGGCCGCCACAGGCTGCGGGGGTGTTATCGGCGCCTGCTCAGCGGTTCAAAAATGGTCTTTCTGCCAATGTAACCAAAAATTCTGACGCAGAGGATGCCAAACAGGGAACCGCAGCTGTCGATGAGCACGTCCCGCGCAGAACAGCTGCGGCCGCTGACAAAATACTGGTGGAGCTCATCCAGCGCAGCAAACCCCACACACAGGATGCCCCCGGTAATCACAATCCAGATGCCCCGGATTCCGTACACGTACAGCGGGAATGCGATCGTCACCGCGAGCAGAAAGTATTCAGAGAAGTGTGCAAGCTTGCGCACATAAAAGTGTATCCTGCGGATACAGCGCGCCACCTGCTTGTCTGTCAGTTCCAGATCAAGCGCGCGGTCGGCGAACGATACAGCTTTGTAGGACACGCTGTAGCTCAGGTTCGAGCTGGTGGTGCCGTCCTGGGCTGAGAAGGAAAAGATGATGTACATCATCAGAAATGCCGGGACAAACGACAGCGGTTTCAGAATAAAGCGCAGCAGGAATCTCATAGCGTTTTTTGGGTTCATGTTCTCTCTCCTTGCATTAATATCGTCTTCTTTGCAGCGTGGCTGGTTCATTTCTGCAAACTCTAAACAGCCACATTCTTTTGCCAGATTTGTATTTATTGTCTATACTAACCAGAAAACAACGGATCAGGCAAGAAAAAAATCATAAAATTTTGATGAAATCCGGCAAGGAACTGTAGAGAAATCGGGGAGGTAACAGTTCAGCCTTTGGCTTCCTGTTACAGGCATCAAGCCATGCAAAACCACT
>CAMWOK010000075.1 GCA_947175845.1 uncultured Lachnospiraceae bacterium
GTTTTATAAGGCCTGCAAAGATTTTTAACTCTATTCAACTGTCAAACACCCGCGCAGTCTCCCGTTCCTGTCAATTTGCACACTCAATCACAACTTGATGGACTTTTTCGCCACTTCTGTTACAATAAATATAACCTGTTCAACGCGCGAAACAGCGGCCCCGCGCAGCAAGCGCTCTGCGGCGCAAATCTAACCATAAATTTATTATTTGATATAAGAAAGGATAAACACGATGTTTGATATGCAAAAAATAGGAAAGAAAATCTGCACATTGAGAAAGGAGCTGAATATGACCCAGGTTGAGCTTGCCGACCGGCTGGGCATCAGCTACCAGGCTGTCTCTAACTGGGAGCGCGGCAACAGTATGCCCGATATCAGCAAGCTGCCCGAGCTCGCCGCCATCTTCGACATTTCCCTCGACGAACTCATCGGCGAGCGCGCCGTGCTGGTCGATGCCGCGGTAAACGACACGCTGGTCGAGTACATTGCGCAGAACGAAGTCTCCAAGGAGGACATCGACGTCACCCTCCCCCTGCTCAAGCCCTCCCAGGTGGAGACGATTGTCAAGGAAACAGATCTGCTCAAGTCCGATAAACACAATATTGAAGTTAACATTTTTTTGCCCTACCTGGACACGTCCGATGTGCGGGATCTTGCCCTCAAAGCGTTCGAATCGGAAAAGCCAGTCAAGAAATTCCTTCCCTTTATGAGTGGAGAAGACACGATGGCACTCGCTGTCCGCTCCCTCGAGGCGGACAGAAACATCACTGAGTTTCTTCCGTTCGTCACCCAGGACCAGGTGCGGGAACTGGCGGACAAGACGCTCGAGAGAGGGGATTCCATCAAGTCCTTCTATCCGTTTCTGTCCAAAAAGGACCTGAGAGCATTTGCCTTAAAAGCCTTCGAGGCGGGCCAGTCCATCAAATCCTTCTTCCCCTTCCTCGAGCGGGAAGACGTGTCGCAGTTTGCCGCAAAGACGTTCGAGAGAGGGGACTCCATCAAATCGTTTCTCCCGTTTCTGAGTGACAGCGACGTCAAGACATTCGCCCTCAGGTCCCTCGAGAACGGCCAGTCCATCAAAGCCTTCCTGCCGTTTATGAACGGGAGCGATATCCGCATATTTGCCATGGAAGCAAACGAGGACGATTAAGTTAAAAAGCCATCCGCTGTAAACGGATGGCTTTTTTTACCCACATTTTATTTGCTGTTTTGAATAGAATACTAAGATACTGCTTCCTCGTCCGGCTCTAAGAGCGCTTTCTCGTAACTCTCAAGAATCGTCCTCTGGATGGTGTCTCTTGTGTTGGAATTGATCGGGTGCGCAATGTCCCTGTACTCCCCGTCAGCCGATTTCTTGCTCGGCATGGCGATAAAAAGACCTTTCTCACCCTCAATCACCTTGATGTCATGAACCACAAACTCATCATCCAGTGTGATTGAAACAACCGCTTTCATTTTTCCCTCTTTTGTGATTTTTCGAACGCGAACATCTGTTATTCTCATTCTTTTGTCCCCCTTTTGCAAGTCGTTAACTTAGTTTTTTAAAGAACATACCTCTCATTTTTCTCCACCACAACCTTTATACCGGTTTCCCCAACGTGATGTGAGTTTGCTCGAATGGTATCACGGCTTTCTACGATACAATTTTCAATGTGGGTGTTATCGCCAAGATACACATCATTTAAAATGATGGAGTTTTTAATGGTACAGTTGTTGCCGACAAACACCTCCTTGAACAGGATGGAGTTCTCCACCGTCCCGTTCACGATACATCCGCTGGAAATCAGGCTGTTGCGCACATGTGCTCCCGGGTTGTACTTTGCGGGCGGCAGGTCGTCAACTTTGGAATATACGTCTGGATACTGCTTGAAGAAATAGTCGCGGATCTCCTTCTTTAGGAAATCCATGTTCGTGCCGTAGTAGTCCTCGACCGTGGCGATATTTCTCCAGTAGGATTCAATCCTGTAGCCGTATATCCGCTTTACGTCTTTATAGCGTATAAGGATGTCCTGCACGAGATCGTGCCTTCCCTCCTCGGCGCTCTTCTCAATGAGCTCGATGAGCTGTCTGCGTCTGATGACATAGATGCCGCACGACACAGTCTTTGACCGCGCCACCATGGGCTTCTCCTCGAACTCCTCGATACGCCCGTCGTCATTCATCCTGACAACGCCGTACCGGTCCACATCCGCATCCTCGGGCATCTCCTTCACGACAACCGTGATGTCCGCCTTCTTTGCGATATGATACTCCAATACTTTATTGTAATCCATCTTGTAGACACAGTCGCCCGTGGCGATGACTACATATGGCTCGTGACTTCTCTTTAAAAACAAAAGATTCTGGTAGATGCTGTCCGCCGTCCCCTGGTACCAGTTGCTGTTGTCCGGCGTGACCGTGGGCGTGAACGTGTACAGACCGCCCTGCTTTCGCCCGAAATCCCACCACTTGGACGAGCTAAGATGCTCGTGCAGGCTCCTTGAATTATACTGTGTGATAACGGCGACCTTCTGGATGTGCGAGTTGGACATATTACTCAGCACAAAGTCGATACTTCTGTAGCTGCCTGCGATCGGCATCGCTGAGATCGCTCTCTTGTGGGAGAGTGCTCCCATCTTCCTGCTGTTTCCACCTGCTAATACAATTCCTAATGCTCTCATTTTCCATCACCCACCTTTATCAATGTCCTGCCGCTGTCCAATACACCATTGGGATAATCGGCAGCCGTCGTCTCTCCAAAGACAACCGCGTTCTTTCCAATCTTCACATTGGCGGGAACAATTGACTTCTCACCGATCGTGACAAGTCCGCTGTTATAAATGTCAGGTCTTGTATCGTTCTCCTTCTCCGGAAGCGTGCCGAGCTGTGTGCCGCTGCCCACCTGCGCATACTCGTCTATGATCGCCTTCTCGATCGTACAGTGGTCCCCGATGTGCGTCTGGTTCATGATGATGGAATTGCGCACAACAGTTCCCTCGCCGATGACGACGCCGCAGCCGATGACGGAGTTGTAGACCTGTCCATAAATTTCCGAGCCCTCGCCGATAATGCTGCGCTCCGCGACGCTGTCCTGCGCGATATACTGGGGTGGCAGAATCTCGCTCTTCGTGTAAATCTTCCAGTATTCCTCGTAGAGGTTGAACTCCGGAACAATGTCAATCAGCTCCATGTTGGCTTCCCAGTAGGAGCTCAGCGTCCCGACGTCCTTCCAGTAGCCGTTAAACTCGTAGCAGTACATCGGACAGCCCTTCTCGTGGCAGTATGGAATGACATGCTTTCCAAAGTCAAGCGCCGGCTGGTCCGCCTTTGTGATCAGCGCCTCCTTCAGTACTTTCCAGTTAAATATGTAAATTCCCATGGAAGCCAGATTGCTTCTGGGGTTCTCTGGTTTCTCCTCAAAGTCGATAATCTTCTTGTTCTCATCTGTAATGACAATACCAAACCGCTTTGCCTCCTCGATCGGGACAGGCATTGACGCGATAGTCACCTCCGAGCCGCTCTCCTTGTGGAAGTCCAGCATCACTTCGTAGTCCATCTTATAGATATGGTCCCCCGAGAGAATCAGCACATAGTCAGGGTTGTAGTTCTCCATATACTCAAGATTCTGAAAGATCGCGTTGGCGGTACCTGTATACCACTCGCTCTCGCTGCTCTTCTCATACGGCGGCAGCACCGTCACACCGCCGACATTGCGGTCCAGATCCCAGGGGATACCAATACCGATATGTGTGTTGAGCTTGAGCGGCTGATATTGTGTAAGCACTCCGACTGTGTCGATACCGGAATTGATACAGTTGCTCAGCGGAAAGTCTATGATCCGGTATTTCCCGCCAAACGCAACCGCCGGCTTTGCCATTTTTGATGTCAGGACCCCCAGTCTTGAACCCTGCCCACCTGCTAAAAGCATGGCAATCATTTCTTTTTTAATCATGTTGTCACCCCTACTTACATAATAATAGGCTTCGCGTATTCCGCATATAACAGACCCTAACTCATTATAGCATACAATTTCGTTAAAGGGAACAACTTTAACTGCATTAGCACGAATAATTCTGTACATATTTCCATACATTCCTTCATATATATTGATAATGCACGGACACTGTGTGCCAAAATCAAATTTTATCCGCCATAACGACAGAAAAGTATGGAAAAGTTACCGCCCGGGGTGTATATTAATAGTGAAATGAAAATAAAATGAAACAACAAAACACAGCATTTTCAATGCAATACGAATCAGGAAGGAACATAAAAGGATGTACCAGATAAATTTCAGCAGCCCCATCCATGTACATTTTATCGGAATCGGAGGAATCAGCATGTCCGGACTCGCCCAGATTCTGATCGAGGCGGGATTTACCGTCAGCGGCTCGGACGCCCGAAAATCCCCCCTCACGCAGCACCTTGCCTCCATGGGTGCCGCGATCCGCTACCCGCAGATGGCAAGCAACATCACGGACGCGATCGACCTCGTGGTGTACACCGCCGCGATCGCGCAGGACAATCCGGAGTTTGCCGCTGCCATGGAGAAAAAAATCCCCCTGATGACGCGCGCCGACCTGCTCGGGCAGATCATGCGCAACTACAAAATGCCCATCGCCGTCAGCGGCACCCACGGAAAAACCACCACGACCTCCATGGTGTCCGAGGTGCTTCTCGCCGCAGACGCCGACCCCACCCTGTCCATCGGCGGGATCTTAAAGTCCATCCAGGGCAATATCCGCGTGGGAAAGTCCGACTATTTTGTCACGGAGGCGTGCGAGTACACGAACTCCTTTCTGAGCTTCTTTCCGCGCATCAGCATCATCCTGAACGTCGAGGAGGACCACATGGACTTCTTCAAGGACATCGACGATATCCGCCGCTCCTTCCGTAAGTTTGCCGAGCTTCTCCCCGCGGACGGATACCTCATCATCAACAGGGACATCGACCGCGCAGAACAGCTCATCGAGGGACTCGACTGCCATGTCATCACATTCGGCGCATCCCCGGATGCCGACTACAGCTACGCTGACGCAGTCTACGACGACCGCGGGCGGGCGTCCTACACGCTTGTGAAAAAGGGCGAAAAATGCGGCGCGATATCGCTCGGCGTTGTCGGCGCGCACAATATCTTAAACTCGCTCTCCGTCATTGCCCTGATGGACATTCTCGGCATGGACAGAACTGTTGTTTGTGACGCCCTGACCACCTTCTCGGGCACCGAGCGGCGCTTTGAGCACAAGGGAGAGGTCGCGGGGATCACGATCCTCGACGACTACGCGCACCACCCGACAGAGATCACCGCGACGCTCACGGCTGCCGCAAACTATCCGCACCGGGCGCTGTGGTGCGTCTTCCAGCCGCACACCTACACCCGCACCAAGGCTTTTCTGAGCGATTTTGCGCGGGCGCTCTCGCTCGCAGACAAGGTTGTGCTGACCGACATCTATGCCGCCCGCGAGAAAAACACGATCGGCATCAGCTCGCGGGACCTGCTCGCAGAGCTTGAAAAAACAGGCACGGAATGCTATTATTTCCAGAGTTTTGACGACATTGAAAATTTTTTATTAAAAAATTGTATCAACGGCGATTTGTTGATAACTATGGGCGCCGGAGATGTTGTAAAAATCGGTGAAAACCTGCTCGGACTCTAGTTATCCACATAATCCACATTTTTTTGCGGACAAAATGCCAAAAAAGAGTGTGGATATTTTTTGTTTTCATCCACATACGCCGCGATAAAAATTCACATGTTACCTTTGCGGCCTGATGGGGGATTGCACTGTCCGGACACACTGCTGTCCACACTATCCACATTATCCACACCGCGTTTCAACGCAGTATTCACAAGGGTTTGGGCGCGGTCGGGGGCTTGCTTTTTTGGGCAGGTGTGCTACAATACACTTACCTTACAGATGCCGGTGCCTCCCACACCGGATTCATACTAAGGAATATTACCAGGACGGGTGGAGGACTACTATGAATCGTGTCAATATTTATCGGGCTGCCACAACTGATCAGACAAGCATCTCCAATGTGTTTATTGATGAGTATATGGCAGACGCCAACGATGCACAGCTCAAGATTTATCTTTTTCTGATCCGCATGATGAACGCGAATCTCCCAACAAGCGTCACCGACATCGCGGACAAGTTTAACTACACGGAAAAGGATGTGCTCAGATCACTGACATACTGGGAGTCCAGACAGCTGCTTGCACTTGACTATGACGCGGCGCACAACCTGTCCGGCATCAGGGTACTTTCCCTTGAAAATTACGAGGCGCCTAAGACAGCCCCGCGTATCACCCCGGTTTTATCCTTTATAAGACCGGCCTCCATGCAGACGGGCATGACTGCCAGAGCCGGAATGGCTCCGATAGCCGCGAACCGAACCGCCGCACCCACAGGCAGCCAGCCCGCAGATGGAACTTTGGACAGCAGTAAGCTCACCAGGCCAGACTACTCCCTGGACGAGCTCAAAAGCTTCAGGAACAACGAGGATATCGAGCAGCTGCTCATGGTCACGGAGCAGTATGTCGCAAGACCCCTGACGCGCAGCGATATGGAGATCATTCTCTTTATGTACGACAGGCTTGGCTTCCAGACAAACCTGATCGACTATCTCGTGCAGCACTGCGTGGAGCGCGGCAAGAAAGATTTCCGGTACATGGAAAAGGTGGCTCTGGCATGGCATGAACAGGGCATCACCTCGCCGAACGACGCACAGAACGCCTCGCGCAGACACGACAAAGTCGTCTACACGATCATGAAGTCGCTCGGCAAAAATGCCAACCCTGCTCCCAAGGAGCTCGAGTACATAAACAAGTGGACGAAAGAGTACGGTTTCCTGCTCGACGTGATACAGGAAGCCTGCGACAAGACCGTCATGACAACGGACAACCACCGCTTTGCGTACGCGGACGGAATCCTCACCAAGTGGTATCAGGCGGGCGTCCACCACAAGGCCGACATTCCGGCGGCCGACGCATCCTACAGGCGCGCTGCGCAGGACGGGGACAAGCCCCGCAAAAACAACATTGTCACCAGAAACAAATTCAATAATTTTGCACAGAACAGCTACGATTTCGACGCGCTCGAACAGAATATCCTGAGCAATTGAGGTAAATGTACAGATGTCACTGACAAACAGCCAATACGACGCAATCATGCGCTCCTACGAAGAAAAACAGCGCGCCGCCCGGCGCCGGACAGAGCGCATCATCAGCGAAGTCTACCAGAAAATTCCCGCGTATGAGGAGCTCGACCGCCAGGTCGCCGCCATCTCTATCGAGCAGGGCAGAAAACTTCTTGGCGGAAACGAAAATGCGCTGCCGCAACTGCGGCAGCGCCTGAGGGAACTCTCAGAAAAAAAGCGCGCGCTGCTGCAGGAGAACGGATTTGATGCAGACTGCATGACCCCGGTCTATACATGCAGCAAGTGCTGTGACACCGGCTACGTCGCCAACCGCAAGTGCAGCTGTTTCCGCGCCGCCGAGATCAACCTGATCTATGAGCAGTCCCACATCAAAAGCCTGCTTGAGACTGAAAATTTCGACGCGCTTTCCTATGACTATTATGCGGGGGAGGATCTCGAAAAATTTACAAAAGCTGTACAAATATGCCAAAATTTTGTGAAAAGTTTCGATAAGGACTACCGAAATCTGTTTTTTTATGGTACAGTAGGAACGGGTAAATCGTTTCTGTCCTGCTGTATTGCAAAAGAACTGATCGACCGAGGAAACCTGGTCATCTATTTCAGCGCATCCCAGCTCTTTGACATTTTGTCGAAAAGCACCTTTGACAGGGACAGCGCAGAGGCAGCGTCCGGTATCTCTGACGATATCTGTGACTGTGATCTGCTGATCATTGATGATCTGGGAACAGAGCTTACCAACTCCTTTGTTTCCTCCCAGCTTTTTTCCTGCCTCAACAACCGGCATCTGCGCAAAAAAGCTACGATTATCACAACAAATCTTTCGCTCGGGGAGCTGCGTGACCGTTATTCCGACAGAATCTTCTCCCGCATCACGAGCAATTACGATATTTGTAAACTGACAGGCCGGGACATCCGAATGCAGAAAAAGACAGCAGCAGCAAACAAATGAAAACGTATTCCATTTAGAAAGCGAGGTTTTTCTATGCCAGTTCGTGAGGAAAAAAGAAATCTGAATTCAATACCCGTAGGTTCATTGGGCATCATTCCTTTAAATGGCTGCAAAGAACTTGGAGACAAAGTTGACCAGTACCTTGTCAGGTGGAGGGCGGAGCGCGAGAGTGAGCACAAGGACTCCCTTGCATTTGCCGGATACCAGCGCGATTCCTATATTATACAGACGCGCGTTCCGCGCTTTGGAACGGGCGAGGCAAAGGGCGAAATATTACAGTCTGTGCGCGGCGACGACATCTATCTGCTGGTGGACGTCACAAACTACAGTCTGACATACTCCCTGTGCGGTCATGAGAACCACATGTCTCCCGATGACCACTACCAGGATTTGAAGCGCATTATCGCCGCGATCGGCGGTAAGTCGAGACGGATCACCGTCATCATGCCCTACCTCTACGAGAGCCGTCAGCACAAGAGAAATTCCAGGGAATCCCTCGACTGTGCACTCGCGCTTCAGGAGATGGTGAAGATGGGGGTTGACAATATTATCACGTTTGACGCGCACGATCCGCGCGTGCAGAACGCGATTCCTCTCAATGGCTTTGAGACCGTATCGCCCACCTACCAGTTTATCAAGGGACTGCTGAACAATGTCCCCGACCTCACAATCGACGCTGACCACATGATGATTGTCAGCCCGGACGAGGGCGGCATGGGCCGCGCGATCTACATGGCAAATGTGATGGGGCTTGACATGGGCATGTTCTACAAGAGACGCGACTACACCAGGATTGTGAACGGGCGCAACCCGATCGTGGCGCACGAATTTCTCGGGAGCAGCGTGGAGGGGAAGGATATCATTATCGTGGACGACATGATCTCCTCCGGCGAGAGCATGATTGAGGTCGCCATCGATCTCAAAAACCGCAAGGCAAAGCGCATCTTTGCCGCTTCCACTTTCGGCCTTTTCACAGCTGGTCTGGACAAGTTCGACGACGCGTACAGCCAGGGGCTCATCTACAGGGTTCTCACCACGAACCTGATCTACCAGAAGCCGGAACTGCTCGAGAAAGAGTGGTATATCAGCTGTGACATGAGCAAGTATATCGCGTACATAATCGACACCTTAAACCATGACTCCTCCATCAGCGACCTGCTGAATCCAAACGACCGGATTCACAGCTACATCAGCCGCTATAAAAATGGAGAGTTTCGATAAAAAATACCGCAGCGTGCGCTGCGGTATTTTTCTTTGTTCTAATCATCGTATCCGTTTGGATTGTTTGACTGCCATCTCCAGCTGTCTGCGCACATCTCCCGGATGCCGTACTGCGCCGTCCAGCCAAGCTCCTCCTTCGCCTTTGTTGCGTCCGCGTAGCAGGCCGCAATGTCGCCGGCACGCCGGGGCTTGATCTCATACGGGATCTTCACGTCGGTCGCCTCCTCAAAATTCTTTACGATATCGAGCACACTGTAGCCGGTTCCGGTTCCGAGGTTGTAGATGCACAGCCCTGCATCCTCCTCAATCTTCTTCAGCGCCTTCACATGTCCCAAGGCGAGGTCGACCACATGGATGTAATCCCTGACGCCTGTTCCGTCATGTGTGTCATAATCGTTTCCGAACACGCCGAGCTTCTCGAGCTTGCCCACTGCCACCTGCGTGATGTACGGCATCAGATTGTTCGGAATGCCGTTTGGATTCTCGCCCATTGTGCCGCTCGAATGCGCGCCGATCGGGTTGAAGTAACGAAGAAGTATCACATTCCACTCGGGATCTGCCTTCTGCATGTCAGATAAGATCTGCTCGAGCATGGACTTTGTCCATCCGTACGGATTGGTGCACTGTCCCTTCGGGCACTCCTCCGTGATCGGAATAAACGCCGGATCGCCGTACACGGTAGCCGACGAAGAGAAGATAATGTTCTTACAGCCGTGCCTGCGCATCACGTCGACCAGCGTCAGCGTGCCTGCAATGTTGTTGTTGTAGTACTCCCACGGCTTGGCGACAGACTCACCAACTGCCTTTAACCCGGCAAAATGGATGCAGGAGTCAATATCTTCCTCGTCAAAAATTTTCTCCAGCGCTTCCCTGTCAAGTATGTCCGCCTTATAAAATGTAACCGGCCTTCCGGTAATCTTCTCCACGCGCTGCAGAGATTTGACGCTCGCGTTGGATAAGTTGTCAACCACAACCACATCATACCCTGCGTTCTGAAGCTCTACCACTGTGTGGCTGCCGATAAATCCGGCGCCGCCCGTAACTAAAATTGCCATACTGTTTACCTCCACTTTTACTTTTTCTATCTGCGTTGTTCTCTTTTATGATAGCGCTTTTGCGGCAAGAACACAATAGCAGAATGATTATTTTTTCATCGCTCCGCTCCGCAAAATGTTCCAAAATTTATTACAATTTATACATTTTTAAGTATTTACAATGGATTTTTCCTGTATATTTTTGTGGACATTGTGCATAAATATGTGGATACTAATGCTTGACATCCCTGTCGTAGAAAGTTATCCACACCTTGCAGCACAGCGCCTCGTTCGCCGCGGCAGAAAATTCCCACACAATTCGATAAACTGTCTGACAATTTCCCGCATGGCCCTTATGCGCACAGGGCACTATTTTTGCGGTAATTTTGTCTTTATTTTCTATCTCAATGCTGCACTGTGCGCGCTGCCCCGCAAGCCAGACCACGCCGTCCTCGATAGTGGGTGCGCACTCCGTGATGAAATTCTCTGCGATTGTCACGTTGGTTGTGCCGACTGTGAACACGTCGCGCAGCTCCAGCTGCAGCTTCGCCTGCCGGGGCTGCGCTCTGTCCGGATTGAGCGTGGGCGGAGGCTCGCAGGGCCTGATGTGGCGCACAAACGTGGACATCCGCCCTGTCGTTCAGCAGCGCAGGCGTCTCAGCGTATCACGCCGCACCCGATCTTGTC
>CAMWOK010000076.1 GCA_947175845.1 uncultured Lachnospiraceae bacterium
AGAGGGCTACAAGAGCCAGGCTGGGGGGGCGTCGGCGTATTGTGGGGCAAAAATGTCGCTTTTATCTTTGTGCGGGACTCGAGATACACCAAGGAGTTCATCGACAACAGCGAGTTCTTCTCGATTTCCTTTATGGGGAAAGAGTACAAGGAGGCGCTCAACTACTGCGGCTCCCACTCAGGGCGCAGCTCAGACAAAGTCGCAGAGGCAGGGCTTACCTGGAACTACAAGCTCGCCATCCCGTTCATTGACGAGGGCAGTTTCATCCTTCTGTGCCATAAGCTGTCCGCCGTAAAACTGACATCGGACACGTTCCTGTCGCCGGAGATTGCCAAGTGGTACAAAGACGGCGATATGCACACCATGTATATCGCGGAGATTATCGACCTGATGGCGCGGTAGTAATTTACTCTGCCAGACAGGAAAGAATATAGCAAAAACGCAGGCTGATCAGCCTGCGTTTTTGCCTGCCTCTTTTTGTGTTTTTTCACGCTGACTGCACAGCTTTATAAAAGCAGTCAGCAGACCGGCCGATGCCGCCGCAAAGACAAGCCCCCAGAACGGCGTGACAAAAAAGTCAGTCCACATGCTCCATCCCGACAGCAAAAACACAACAACATTCACCGCCACATGCATCCACACCGGCGCCGCAAAACTTCCGCAATATCCATAGCAGACCGCCATGAGTATCCCCATTGCCGTCCCGTAGAGAAACTGCGGGAGATTCGCATGAAACATTCCAAACAGCAGTGCGGAAAACACAACCGCACGCGGCGCGCTGTAGAATTTTTTAATCCGGTTGTAAATCACGCCGCGAAAAACCATCTCCTCCACCAGCGGGGAGACCACTCCGTACAGCACGATTCCAAGCCAGACGGGCACGGAGTACTGAATCGCCTCCACCGCCTGATACTTTTTGGAATCAAGCAGGGGATTTCCCGCCGCAAGCGCAATCAGGATATTCAGCGAAAGCGCTGCCGTGATGCCCAGCGGCACGCACAGTGCAAGACACACCTTTTTTTGCGCCGTCCGCCTTCTGCAGAATGTCGCTTTCAGAAAGCTGGCAAACTGTACAAACATATTTTTGTCGATATCAACCTCGCCGTCCGTATTCGCTTCTATTAGAAAATCATTCAACAGAAATCCCACTGCAAGCAGGCTTGCGGCGCCGTTTACGACCGCGCTGAGCGGACTTACATTGCGCTCCACCCACGCTGTGATCCCCGCTATCGGAAGCGCCGGGATCGCGATTGCCAGAAAGAGCATTGCCGCCGTCTTCACCAGCATGTAGAGTACAAACGGCCGCAGGATGTACGCCAGCTTCTGTAGAAGCGTCGTCCGCCGCGGCGTGATTCTTGCCCGCCGTTTCGTTTTTTCTGACCTGTTCTTTTTACTGCCCATCTGATTCCCCATTTCTATCCTTGTCTCATCGCAGTGACCAACCCGTCACTGTCTCAATAATGCTGACAGTTCCTCCACCGTATTGACGATAAAATCGGCTCCCGCCTGTGCAAGCTCCCCCTCCGGCGCATAGCCGAACGAGACGCCGACAGCGGTGATGCCGTGTTCCTTCGCCCCCTCAATGTCGAACCTGCGATCGCCCACCATCGCTACCGCAGCCTTTTTCTCAGAAGGCGGCATGCCCGAGGGCACCATCCGCCGCAGCGCCTCCTCGACGACCTCCTCCTTCCTGCTGCGCGTCCCGTCCATGTTGCTTCCCACAATATGGTCAAAATACGCCCGGATCTCAAAGTAGTCGAGTATCCGCTCCACAAACTCAGTCGGCTTGCTCGACGCGATCGACAGCCGCTTTCCGCCTGTTTTCAGTTGGGCAAGCATCTGTGCAATGCCCGGATAAATGGCATTTTCGTAGATCCCCTGCACCGCAAACCGCTCGCGGTACTTTGCGATGGCCGTCTGAATCCGCTCTTCGTCCAGACCGTAAAATTCCCGGAAGCTGTCCGACAGCGGCGGCCCGATAAATGGCTCTAACTTGTCGAGCGATGGCTCCTCGATGCCGAGCGCACGCAGCGCGTACTGCACAGAGCGCGTGATCCCGGCTTTCGGGTCCGTCAGCGTGCCATCCAAATCAAATAAAATATAATCAAACATGACTCCTCCTACACATCAATCTCCTCCTGCAGATAGAAGGAGTACAGATAGCGCTCCTTCACCCGCCTGCCTGTAATCTGTTCCAGTGCCTTCTGATAATAGTCCAGCTGTGTCCTGTAGCGCTTTTCCAGCTCCTCCTTACAGCTTACCTTATCCGTCTTGTAATCCGCAAGCACAATCTCGTCCCCCTCGTAGAAAAACACGTCGATAACGCCCTGAATCAGAACCGTCTCCTCGGGCGGAAATCCCGGTTTCACCTGGTCTGCGGGGATACCAAGCACAAAGGGCTGCTCCTTATAAAGCTCCCCGCGCTGCGCCGCCGCAATCATCCGCTGCGACAGCCCCGACTCGAAGAAGCGAATCATCTTATTCATGCTGACGCAGGCAAGCTCTTCCCTCGTGACTGCCCCCTCTGCAATCCAGCGCTCCCGCTCCCGTTTCAGCACTGCGTACAGACGTCTTCGAACCATATCATCAAAACTTCCGTTCGAAATATTTTCCACACGGAGATGTTCGGAGAAGGACAGCAGTTCCATAATCTTGTGCACAGCCGTTCCGTACTGGATTCCCGACTGCGCCCTGGACGGATGCTGTGCAGCATCGGCAAACTCTGCTCCGGCGTCCTTGGAATCTGACACATCTGTCATTTTTTCCAGCTCCTCCATCGCAAACGCGGGGATATAGTGCTCGCGCGGCATCGCGACCAGCTCCTCCGACTCCGCAAACGCCTCCTCGTAGGAGGCTCTCTTTAGCTCGGACACGGTTGTCTTCACGGTCAGTCCCTCCAGGGCTGCGTGCGGATAGACGAACTCAAGTTTCCTCTGGAGCGTTTCCCGCAGTTTTTGCAGTGCGCGCTCCTCGTCCGTGCCCTGATCTGCGTCGAGCGCGGCGGACACCCGCGCAAGCTCCGTCTCGAGGGCAGTCACCCTGGCAGCCGCCCTGCCCTGCTCGCACACCTGTGCCCGCAGCCGCTCTGACAGGCTGTCCGTCTCACGGTACAGCTTCACGCCGATCGGAATATCCGCGTAAGGCAGCGCATGCTGCGTATAGGTGAAGCCGCTCTCCTCCAGCGCCTCCCGCATACAGGGATGGCGTATCAGCGCCGCCAGCACCATATCCATGTAGGATGCCGCGCCCATCATCACAGAGTACGGAAGCTTCTGTGCGGACTCCATCGTCAAATAGACCCTGCCTGCGAGTTTTTTCTCAAAATCACTGATATATCCTGTGAGAATCAGCTTCTCCTTCGCCCTGGTGAGCGCCACGTAGAGCACGCGCAGATCCTCGCCGCGCGTGTCCTCCTTCATGCGCTGCGCGACCACATTTTTTCGCATAGTCTTTCGTTTCAGCCGAAGGGCGGGATCAATGTAGTCCACGCCGACGCCCAGCTCCACGTCCATCAGAATACTCTGCCGCATATCCATCTGATTGAACTGTTTGGACAGTCCGCAGACAAAGCAGATCGGAAATTCCAGCCCTTTGCTCTTGTGAATCGTCATGATGCGCACGACATCCGCATTCTCGTCAAGAATATTTGCCTCCCCGAAGTCAACCTCCTGCTCCTGTATCGTCTGCAGATACCGGATAAAATGGAACAGGCCGTAAAAGCTGGTATTCTGGAATGCGCCCGCCTTCTCGAGCAGCAGCTCGATATTGGCGATCCGCTGATCGCCCCCCGGCATGGAGCCGACGCAGGCGTCGTAAGCCGTCTCCGCAATCAGCTGCTGCAAAAGCTCCTTGATTGGCGTGTACGCGACCTTCTGGCGGTATCTGGCGATCATGGCAAGAAACCGTTCGAGCTTCTCTCTGGAAACTGCATTCTGCGCCTGGATTTCCTCCTCTGATTTGCTCCACATGCACGCTGCGCCTGGTTCTTCGACTGTGCAGTCCGCCTCTGTCTCAGCCAAATACACCTGATTGTAATACAGCTGAATCTGTTCATATAAAAACAGCTTTTTCGCGGAAGGGTTCCCCGGCGGCGCCTGCCGCTCGAGATAATCCCGCGCAAAGCACCGGATATATGTAATCTCCGCCTCTGAGAAATCAAAATACGGCAGCTTTAACACCCCGAACAGCGGCACATCCTGCAGCGGATTGTCGAGCACGCGCAGGAAATTGACGATTCCCTGTATCTCCAGCGTCTCGAAATATCCCGCCCTGCTGGTGACGTGCACAGGTATCCCCCGCTCGGACAGCGTCCGCCTGAACTCCTCGTCCCAGCCCGCGGTCGCCCGAAACAGCAGCACGATATCCGAATATTTTGCCGCCCTGACTTCCCCGGTCACTGTGTCCGTCACAGGAAATCTGCCCACCAGCTGCCGGATGCGCTCCGCCACCATCACAGCCTCGATCTCCTTCTCGGAGTATTTTCTCGCCGCAGTCTGCCTTTCGTCGCCATCCTGCGCATCCCCGCCGTCGCCCGCTTCCTTGCGGGGCGCGCGCTCATTGTCCATATCTGTTCCCGCAAGCGAGTCCGGCATGGCAATCAGAAGCTCCGTCTGGTATATATCCTTTGCCCCTGCATCCTCCGGCTCCGGGTAGGAAGCGCCTACATAGAGCGCCGCCCGATCGTCGTACTCCACATTGCCAACCTTCGCCGTCATCAGCTGGCTGCAGATGAAGTTCGTCGCGTCCGTCACTTCCCTGCGGCTTCTGAAATTCATGCTCAGATCAATCCGAACCCTGCCGGCGGCGCTGTCATTTATGGCATATGTGTCATATTTTTCCATAAAGATCTCCGGTCTTGCCAGGCGGAATTTGTAGATACTCTGCTTGACATCCCCCACCATGAAACGGTTAAAACGCCCCTTATCCTCACCCGAAATGCACTTTAGCAGCAGCTCCTGCACCTCGTTGGAGTCCTGGTACTCATCGATCATAATCTCCGCAAAATAGTCCTGCAGCTCAAGCGCCGTGTTGGAGGGTACAACGTTTTTGTCCGCATCCACCCGCAGCAGGATCTGCAGCGCAAAGTGCTCCATGTCCGAGAAATCAATCACATTTTTATCGCGTTTTGACTGGTCGAGCATCCGCTTGAAAGCCAGGGTGAGCGACACCAGCTCCTCCACCGCCTCCTGGCAGGCTGCCATATCGCCCAGCGTGTCCTCCACCGATATCTGAAACAGGAACTTTTTGAGGTCCGCAATATTTTTCTTCACCTCCTCGCGTATCGCCTTCACCATGTCCTTCAACACCGGGTCGACATTCTCTCCCTTTTTGGCTGACAGACGCGTGAATGAGGAATAAGTGAACAGATCGTACAGTTCATGGTAGCCGGACGCGCACTGCAGCCGCTCAACCAGCTCGATATCCGCGGTGAGGTTCTCCGCGTACTGTATCGGCCCACCCACGCTGCCCGTGATTTCAAGCGCCTGGCAGAGCCGGTCCCTGCACTCCTGCAGAATCGTGCGGATGTAGGCGAGCGCACACTGAAACCACTTTTTGCCGGAAAACGCGCTGACATCCTCGACTTTGTAATCCTCGAGCCGCTCGGTGAGCCACTGCTCCGGGAACGGATAACTCATGGAAAAATGGTACAGCCGAAGAATCGCCTCCTCGATTTTGTTCTCGTTTGTCCCCGTGCTGTAGCACTCGACAAACTGCAAAAAACGCTCCGTCGGCTCCGTGTGCGCCTCCTCGAGAAGTCGGCCCATCACATCCGCCTCAAGCATTTTTATCTCGCTCTCGTCCGCGACGCGAAACGCCGGATCCAGGCCAATCTCGTTAAAATTGTTGCGGATCACAAACAGACAGAACGAGTCGATCGTGGTGATCTGCGCGTTGTGTATCAGGGACGCCTGCCGCTGTAAGTGTTCGCTCTCCGGGTTCTCCTCGAGCTTCTGCGCGACCGCCCTGCTGATGCGCTCCCGCATCTGCGCCGCGGCGGCGGAGGTGAACGTCACAATGAGCAGCCTGTCGATATCAACAGGCTGTCTCTCGTCCGTAATCATCTGGATAATGCGCTCTACCAGAACGGCCGTCTTGCCGCTCCCGGCCGCCGCCGACACCAGAATATTACAGTTTCTGGTGTCAATGACGCGCTGCTGATCCGGTGTAAACTTCACTGCCATCACGCCTCGCCTCCTTCCTCTCCCTCGTCCTCACGGATGCCCAGACTTTTTCGGATACACGCAAGCGCGGACTCCTGATCCAGCTCGTCAAGGTGTCTGACAAGCCCCGCCCCCAGCTTCCTGTCAAAGCCGCAGACGCTCTTGTAATCACAGTATGTACAGGCGTCCGCATCCTTCTGCTCGTAGGGGTTCAGCCCGATGTCACCGTCCAGAATCGAGACGCCAAGCTCCTTGATCTTGTGGTTCACATAGTCCGACACCGTCTGAAAATCCCTGCCGGACAGCACCGATGACGCCTTTGTGAAGCTGCCGTCCTTCTTGCGCGCCACAGGGATGATGGTGGATTTCGTCTCAAACTCCTTATCGAGCAGTTTTATGACCTCCTCGTCGTCGCTGACCATGCCTGTCATCTTCAACTCGTCGAGTATCGCCGTGTTAATCTCGGAAATATCCGGCTGCCCTTTGTCCGTCTCCGTCATAGGATCGCTGACATGATAGTAGAGCATGGCCGCAGGAATGACATGCGTGTCATTTTTTTCACGCTGGTTTTTCCGCTCCAGCACCTCAAGCGCTGCATTCATGTAGACGACCAGCTGCAGCTGCAGGCCGTAATACAATGCCGCGAGGTCAAATTTCCGGTTTCCGGACTTGTAGTCAATAATCTTGACATACAGCTTATCCTCCTGTCTGCAGGTGTCCACGCGGTCTATGCGCCCGACCAGCTGCATCCGCTCCTGCTCCGAAAGCGCGATATTGACCGCATTCAGGTCGGACGTCATCTGGAACGACAGCTCAAAGTTCTCCGGCGCAAAAGAACCCTTCTGAAGCTGATACTGCAGCGTCAGCACCGTCCGGTTCAGTATCCGGTGCATCCGCGTGATCATGTACTCATTGCGCTTGCTGCTGTACAGCACCGTCTCCCCGTAGGACACCGCGTACTCCTCTAGGCACTTTCCGACAAGCCGCTCGCCCACATCCTTTGGAAAATCAAACCACGTGTATCCCTCCTCGACAATCTTGTCTGAAAAATTCTCGAGCACCGCGTGGAAGACATTTCCCATGTCCACGCTCTCAAAGCTGTACTTGCCGCGCTCCTCGAGGCTCAGCCCGTACTGCAGAAAATGGGCGTAGGCGCAGGAGGCAAACTTCTCGAGGCGGCTGATGCTGTTTTTCAGAATCTGTCCGTACAAAAGCCGGGCCAGCTCCCGCGGCAGCCTGTTCGCATCGGCGTGCAAAAGATAGGAAAACGCAGCCTTCTTCATCTGCTCTAGCACCGGCGCATACCGCTCATTTCTGACATACGTGTCATAAAGTGTGATAAAGATCTGCCGCTGATCCCCGATCCCGTCCGCTGCATAGCGGCGCAGCAGCGTCACCAGGTAGGCGAGCGTGTCCGCGGGCGACTCCATCTGATCCTCCATGGCGCGCAGCTCGGGCTGGCTGACCGCGATACCCGGAAACAGCCGCATGACCGTGTTTATCAGGTACGCCGGGCGGATGCTCTTTCCCTCGTTGTCCACCTTTGCACAGGACAGGTACAAAAGCTCTGCCGGCTTTGTCATCATCAGATACAGATACAGCCGCTGGATATACATCTGCTGACGCGGTGTCGGCGCAAGCTCGTACTCCGACTCCTGCAGAAACTCCCTGTCGATATCGGAGATAATGCCGCCCGTCCCGCCGTTTTTGGGGATAATTCCGTCATTGACGCCGATAAAAAACAGCGCCTTCACCTCACACAGACGCGTCCGCTCGATGTCTCCGATAACCACCTTGTCGACATTCTGCGGGATCGTGCCGACCTTGATCTCGGCAAAGCCCGCGTCGAGAATATCTGCAAACTCCTTCATCTCGAGTTCTTCCTCGCCCAGAAGGCCGCAGATCTGCTCGAGAAGCTCCATGACAAGACGGTAGATCTGCGCGTACTCCTTGGCCTTGACCAGATCCCCCTGCCCGGTAAAATACTGCTCGTACTCCGCCAGCTTCTCCTCAATCGAAGCGTTCACGATAAACTGATACAGCGCCTGCACCAGATCCTTACCGGCTGCTCTTTTCTCCTTCTTTTTTATCATGAGCGGCTCGAGCATCACGACGATCTTCTCCCGCACCGCATTCAGCGCTTCCAGCTCCTGCGCCTCCTCATCCTGCCGTTTCATGCGCCGGGTGAACTTGCCGGTCCACGCTTTCTTCCCGCGGATCCCCATAGTCAGGCAGTAGTTTTCCAGCCGGTCCGTCTCGTCCGGCGATACGCCTGCCATGCCGCAGCGCAGGAAGTGAAAGACTGCCTCGTAGGAGTACTCCTGTATCACGACCAGCAGCGCGCTCCGGATAAACTCGATGAACGGATTCAGGACCAGCTTGTTGGTCTGGTCCACAAAATAAGGGATATCAAACCGCCCAAACATCTCGCGCGCCAGAAATCCGTACCGCTCCAAATCGCCCGTGACCACCGCTATATCGCGGTAACAGTACTCTTTTTCGCGCACGAGCCTGCGGATTTCGAGGCAGACCTGGCGCAGCTCCTCCTTCGGGTTGGACGCCTCAAATATGTGGATGCTCTCCTGCGCCCCCTCGTACACCTGGTACGGATACCGAAACAGCTCGCGCTCTAAGTGCGCAAGCCCCGCGTTCTCCCGATACCGCCATACCACCGCGTCCGTTATCCGCTCGTCCGGCTCGCGCTTCACGCCGGCCTCCCTGCAGCGTCTGTCCAGGTCATGAATTGTCTTCTTGCTCAGGTGAAAGAGCTTCTGTTCTCCGTCGAGCACATAGGCATCCTCCCGCACGTCCATCGTCACGGTCACGATGACCTCCTGCGCCTGCACCATCAGCTCCTGAATGACATTGTACTGCACCGGCGTAAACCCCGTAAACCCGTCAAAGACAATCACGCTGCCCTTCACGACACGCGACTTTGGCAACACCTTTCTCAGGATATCAAGCGTCTCCTCAGTCGTGATGTAGCGCTCGTTGATAAAATTGAGAAAGCCTTCATACAGCAGATGCAGATCCTTTAGTTTGTACGCGAGCGCATTTCTCTTCGCGGCATAGGTGCACAGCTTCTCCACATCCTTTGTGCCAAGGCCATACTGCATAAATTCCGAGAGCGCTGACTTGACCTCGCTGATGTAGCCGGGCTTTCGGATATTGCGCTTCATGACGCCGAGCTGATCCTCGACCTCCGCCGCCACGCGCCGCAGCACCAGACTCTTTCCGGTGTCGTCAAGCACGGGCTTGTCGTTGCCGCCCACCTCCTCAAAGATGCGGTGCGACAGCCTGCCAAAACTGAGCACGTCAATGTTCATGATCCCCTTGCAAGGATGCTTTCTGACCATCTCTAGCTGCGTCTGCATGGTGAACTGATCCGGCACGACAATCAGATAATTGACGTGGGGATTTGCCATGGATTCGTTGATGATGCGGTTGTAGACCAGATGGCTCTTGCCGGAGCCCGACGCGCCAATGTAAAACCTTAGTCCCATTTGATGCCTCCTGACGGATTGTTGTGAACAGCAGCACAAAAATCTGTTTCCTCAAAAATTCTCTTCACATTAGTCTAGCATAATGGCCGATAAAATGATAGACTATAAAGAGAAAATTACAACTATAACGATAACGTAAAAGGAGAATGAAGCCATGGACAATCAAATCAACAACGAAGGGTATGAAAAACGCAGCGCTGTCCCGAAGGAGTACACCTGGGCGGTCGAGGATCTCTACGCCAGCGACGAGGGCTGGAAAAAGGACCTGGAAAAATTAAAAGGCATGATTCCACAGATTGAGGCATACCGCGGAACGCTCAAAAACAGTGCGGACAATCTGCTCAGTTTCCTCCGGCTGCAAGATGAGCTATCCGTGCTGATAGACCATTTCGCCAACTATTCCCTGCGGAAGGCCGACGAGGACACGAAGGACACCACATATCAGGGGTACAAGGATCAGACTATGGGTGTCTGCGTGGCCATATCCTCCGCGCTGTCCTTCGCAGAGCCTGAGATTCTCGAGATCCCGGACACTGCCCTGAACACGTTTTATGAACAGCAGCCCGAACTTTTGCCATACAGAAGATACCTGAACGATATCCTGCGCAAAAAGGCGCATATCCTGAGCGATGCGGAGGAGAAGATTTTAGCTGCGGCAGGCGATCTCGCGCAGGCGCCGGACGACATCTTCAGCCTGTTAAACGACGCCGACATGACCTACGAGTCCGTGACGGATATCGCGGGCAACCGCTTCCCCGTGACCCACGCAAGCTTTATCCCGCTGATGCAGAATTATGACAGAAATGTCAGAAAAGACGCTTTTGAATCCCTGTACAAAACCTACGCGGAGCACAAAAACACGTCCGCCGCCATCCTGTCTGCCCAGATGAAACAGATCAATTTCTTTTCAAAAATGCGCAGATACAACAGCCCCCTCGAGGCTGCACTCGACGGAACCAACGTCAACCCGCAGGTGTACTACAATCTCATCGAAGCCGTCCACGAGAACATGGAATCCATGTACAAGTACGTGCGCCTCAGAAAGAAACTGTTGAAGGTGGACGAGCTCCACATGTACGATTTGTATGTGCCAATCGTGTCAAACGCAGACCGCACAATCCCGTTTGACGAGACAAAAGAGAATATCCGCGAGGCGCTCTCCGTCCTCGGAGAGGACTATGTGGCGCTCCTCGACGAAGGTTTCAACAACCGCTGGATCGACATCTACGAAAACGACGGAAAGCGTAGCGGCGCATACTCGAGCGGCTGCCGCCTGCACCCTTACGTGCTTCTGAACTACAAGAACAACCTTGACAGCGAGTTTACGACGGCACACGAG
>CAMWOK010000077.1 GCA_947175845.1 uncultured Lachnospiraceae bacterium
AGACTGTGCTTCTATGAGGATCATCAGCTTATTGTTTACAATAAATCCTAAGTCATTATACAGATTGTCGGTCAGCACATTTTCTATCGTTACATTAGTCAGCGAGTCCTCCGTCGCTGTGGTATCCTCTGGGTGAAGCGTTTTATACAGTTTTAGCAGATAACTCTTATTTTGAAAAAGGTCAAGGAACACACTGTTTTTCGCAGTGCGCTTTGCAATGTGTCTTATATAGTCCTGCACTTTATCACCTCGATTTCAAAAAATCTGTGACAAAAGATATGATATGGCTTCCTCTTGTGACACTTCAATTATACAAAAAAACACCTGCCTTTACAAGAAATTTCACATTAAATTTCTTCCTCCCTGCGTTTCGTTCTGCTGTGTTGCCTGTCCACTATCCCAGGAATAGTTTGATGTTGGCTCTCGTTCTGAGGTTCCCTCTCAAAGTTCTTTTGGTTGTAGATGATTACATACTCGAACAATAAAGTTCTGGTACATTGACGCAGTACGATTGTTCAGATGCAAGGCAACGGAATGAGGCACAGCCGTGGCTGCGACGATCGGCGACAACATAAGGACTTAATAGTCCTTCATCCGACAATGCGTAGAAATCCATCGCGCCAGGGAAGATGGGCAGCTTTGAGCGCCTTGCGAAACTGCCCCCAGTCCATGCAGGTTTAAGGTCTGCGCAACAAGGCTGAATGTCTATATCGGAGTGGCACGCAAGTCAAGATGCCAGTTACTTAATATTCGTTGTACTGGATAGGTGGAACGGACGGCGAACTGTACATTGTTTTTATTGGATGATTATGCTACAATGAAGCTGAATTTTAGTGCGCCTTTGGCAGGAAATGCGTACTTGGCAAATGCATATTTTATGAAGCATAAATGAAGGTGAAAAAATGAGAACAGAAAAGCAAATATTTGATACTATTTTGAGCTTTGCAAAAGAAGATGAACGTATTCGCGTGGTTACTCTGGAAGGTTCTCGAACAAATAGAACTATTTTGGCAGATGAATTTCAGGATTTTGACATTACCTTTTTCGTTACGGATATGCAGAGCTTTACGTGTAACGATGCGTGGCTGAATGTGTTTGGCGAAAGACTCATCATGCAAAAACCCGAAGATATGGAGCTGTTTCCAGCAGAAGAAAAAGGATTTTCTTATCTAATGCTGTTTTGTGATGATATTAAAATTGATTTGACTTTGCTTCCCTTGGATTTGCTGGATGAATATTTCACATGGGATAAGCTGGTTGTATTGTTACTGGATAAGGATTGCCGCATTGAACATCCGCCAGTACCAACGGATATTGACTACCACTTGCAGCGCCCGACGAATCAAATGTTTGACGATTGCTGTAATGAGTTCTGGCTCACGATAACATATGTAATAAAAGGACTATTCCGCAAAGAAATCTTGTTTGCAATTGACCACATGAATGAGATTGTGCGAAAAGAACTGCTTCGGATGATTTCATGGCTGGTTGGCATTGAGTACGGATTTACTTTCAGTTTAGGTAAAAACTATAAGTTTTTAGAACGATATGTCCCAGAGGAAGTGTGGACAAAACTTATGGCTACTTATAGAATGGATTCCTATGAGGGGATGTGGGAATCCTTAGAACAATGTATGTCATTATTTCGCGAAGTCTCAGCAGAAGCAGCACGGCGGTTCAATTACCGCTATCCGTCATATGATGAAAAAATCACCGAGTATGTTGTTCGACAAAAAGAGAACTATAAATAGGACCTGCCCTGTTGCTGAGTCCCATCCCGCCTGTGACCTGATATGTACACCCGGCAGGCCAGTCCCCCTTCTGCCCGGTTAAAAAAGCGCACGCGCCAGTGATGGAACGCGGCAATCTGCCGCACAAGCCGGAGGCCAAGTCCATGTTCTGGCAGTTTGTCCGTCTTTGCCAAAGTCTGCAGTATGTGAAGCTGCTTTTTGCTGACACCGCCCCCATTGTCCGACACTTCGAGCACGATTCTGTCAAATCGCCAGAAACGCTCTGTGGTCAGGCACACCCTGATTTCACAGCCCTGCGGGTTGTGGTTTATGGCGTTGTTGACCAGATTTTCCATCAGCCTTTTTATCAGCTCCCTGTCCCCCCTGACGGACAGCTGTTCCAGGCTATCCGAAATTATGACACAAATGTCATATTTTTCATCCAGACCTCTGTTGAGAATCTCGCATATGGACGCGCGCATCAGTTCCGCAAGCAGCACGTTCTCCCTGTGCCAGACCCCCATTCCATAGGCGAGTTTGTTGGATGTATTCAGGTTTGTCACCAGCGTTTTCATGCGGATTGCCTGGTGTTCTATCATCTGCGCTTTCCTTGCGACAGCGCTCTTTTCCAGCACCCCGGCACTGTCCTTTGCAGCGCGCAGAAGTTCGTCCGCATAGCCAAGCACCAGTGAGAGCGGTGTGCGGGTGTCGTGCGACACGCCCGCAATCCACGACGTGCGCTGCCGCTCGCGCCTGTGCGCATCGCGCCTTATTATAAGAAACGGCACCGCAAGCAGCAGCACGATATTGATGAGAAACAGCACTGGTATCACGGAAGCAAACATCTCAATCGTGCGAATCTGAAAGGAAAGGACGTACTTCCACACCGTCTGCCGCGGCATTCCTGCCACCAGGATTCCGTCTTCCATAATGTGTGTGTACACGGGATAATCCATCAGATAATATCTGGAGAACTGCACGGCGTCCTTTATCGTATAATGCACGGGAAGCTCGGGCGGCATCCGATAACTCCACACCACATCCCCCGCGTCATCCATGATAAAGGCAAACCCCTCAAAGGCATCGAGCTTAGCCATCCCCTGCTGTGACATGCTGTACTGCAGTGCGCCCCTTTCATCACACATTCTGCTGGTCTGTTCTGCAAGACCGGTCATGGATACGCGCGAGAGTCCGGCATCTGTCCAGACGCCAAAACAGGTCAGCACAAGCAGGTCCACCACAAGCAGCACCGCTGTCATCATGCCTGTCAGAACGACTATTTTGATAAAATTCTCCATCCTTCTCATACGATCTTATACCCCAGTCCCCGGACTGTCAAAAGGTGCTCCGGGCTGGACGGGTTCTCCTCCAGCTTCTCCCGCAGGTGTCTGATATGTACCATGAGCGAATTTTCATATCCGTAACTGCCGTCCGGCCACAGCGTATCGCACAGTACATTGATGGAGAGGATGCGTCCTCTGTTCTCACACAACTTTTTCAGAAGCGCGTACTCCTTTGCCGTGAGCGCATACTCCTCCTTGCCGGCGCTGACAGTCCCTGCGCCCCAATCTATCAGCGCCTCTCCTACCCGGTCTGTCCCCGCATCCTCGTCAATGTGGTATGTCCGCTTCAGCACCGCCTTGATCCGCAGCAGAAGTTCCTCCGGCAGAAAGGGCTTTGTGACATAATCGTCAGCGCCAAGCCCAAGCCCCCTCAGCCTTGCCTGATCCTCATCCCGCGCCGACAAGAAGATCACCGGAATTCCGCTGCCCCTTATTTTCTTAATCTGTTCAAACAGGACAAAACCATCCCCGTCCGGCAGCATCACGTCGAGGAGAATGAGCTGATACTCATTTTCCCGCGTCAGTTTTATCGCACTGCCACAGTCCGCCG
Source organism: uncultured Lachnospiraceae bacterium (assembly GCA_947175845.1). Taxonomy (GTDB): domain Bacteria; phylum Bacillota; class Clostridia; order Lachnospirales; family Lachnospiraceae; genus COE1. Next base: position 3,624 of record CAMWOK010000077.1, read on the forward strand.
CCATGTCCACATGCTGATATCCTTCCCTTTTCAAAAGATTTCCCAACATGTCCCGGAGCGCGGATTCGTCATCCACCAGTAAGATCCTGCATTCGTATTGCGTCATCGTATCACCCGCCTTAATCTGCCGCATTTTATTTCAAATCTGTTCTCTACATTCTCCATCCATACCTTTCAAGCCCTACCTGCTGCCACATCTTCTTTGCCGTTTTTTCCAGTTGTCTGTTTCAATCCGCCCCCTCCGCGCCTTTCCTCTCGTATGACAGACTGATTCTATCCATCAGCTTATCACACGAAAGAAGAACACACAACACTCTTGTGCAGTGATTTAAGCTAATCTTAAGCCAGCCATCATCCTGACTTAAGGTATTTCCACTATCATCAAACCCATAGACCAACATTCACGACGCCACGGTGTCTCTCTTTGAGAGATTACAAGGGGCAGATATGACAAGGAGGATTTTTATGAACGCAAACATTATCGAGACAGCCCGCCTGACAAAGGGCACAGGCAGCAATATGCGCGTCGACCACATTGACCTGCGCGTCCCGGAGGGATGTGTCTACGGCTTCCTGGGTCCAAACGGCGCGGGCAAGACCACGACGCTGAAGCTCCTGCTCGGGCTGCTCAAACCCACTGACGGCACCATCACCTTATTCGGGCAGAAAATGACCGCACACAACAGGCTTGCTCTGCTCAGGCACACGGGAAGCCTGATAGAGAGCCCCGGATTTTACGGGCATCTGACCGGACTGGAAAATCTGCAGATCATCGCGAAGCTGAAAAAAGTGCCTGCGGGCGGGATTGCAAACGTCCTCGAGACAGTGCGTCTTTATGAGCAGAAGGACAAAAAGGTAAAACAGTATTCGCTTGGCATGAAACAGCGCCTCGGAATCGCGATGGCACTGCTGGGAAACCCGCGCGTGCTGATTCTGGATGAGCCGACAAACGGCCTCGACCCTGCCGGAATCCAGGAAATCCGAGAATTTATCAAAAACCTGCCGGTTCTGCGGCAGATGACGGTTCTCGTGTCAAGCCATCTGCTGAGCGAGATGGAACAGATGGCGGACATGGTCGGCATCATCAATCATGGCGCACTCATTTTTCAGGGCACCATGGCGGCACTCGAAGCGCAGGGCGACAGCCTTGAGGACGCTTTTCTGAAACTGACGGGAGGCGGTGAGAGCTTATGATTTACCATAACTGCTTTTTATCATCTTTATCGCTGGAATTAGAAAAGACAAGGCGCCGCCGTATATGGATGGTGCTCGCCGCACCGTTGCTGGTCATCGTCTTGTGGGCCGGGCATACTATGAATGACGCGCGCTTTCTTGCGTTTGGCTGGATGATGACTCTGTTCAATGTGCCGCTCCTCAACGCCATCCTGATTCCAACTGCCGTCGCTGTCTTTGCGAGCAGAATGATCGACCTCGAGCACAAGGGAAATACATGGAAACTACTCGAAACCCTGCAGGACAAATCTGAGATCTACCGCGCAAAGGTTCTGTATGGAATGACTGCCATCTTCCTTTTTTCCGTCATGGAACTGGCCGCGATTCTGGTGATGGGATATGTTCTCGGCTTTGAAGGAACGCCCGATTTGTGGGCATTGGGGCTGTTTTTTGTGCAGACCTTCGCGATATCCCTCAACCTTTTTCTGCTGCAGATGACCCTGTCCCTGATCTTTTCCAACCAGGCAGTCGCGCTGTGCACCGGGCTGTGCGGCAGTATGGCAGGACTTTTTCTGATGTATGTCCCACAGTGGCCGCTCCTCAGAACGCTTGTCCCATGGGGGCACTACGGCGCATCTATGTTTGTGGGCATGGACTTCGCGCAAAATCGAATCAATGAATTTTATTACATGCGGCAGGAGAACGGTTGCGCCTTTTTTATCGCAGGCTGGTTTTTCCTGCTGCTGATTGGCGGCTGGATTGCGTTTCGAAACATGGACGTTGACGGGTATCACTTCGAACCCAGACGCAGCGTTCCCATAGACAGCGCAGCGCCGGATCGCACGGCGGCGTCCGACAACACGCTGCTGTGCAGCAAGGCAAAAGACCTTCGCCCGGCCGCACGGCGGATAACGATTCCGCGCCTGCCCGCAGAGCTGATAAAGATCAAGCGAACACCCATCTGGCTTGCCTTTCTTGTGCTCCCGCTGATTTCCGCGCTGATTGGAACCGCAAATTACCTGAATAACCTGGGAATTCTCACGAGCACCTGGCATTCGCTCTGGACACAGCACACACTGTTTTTCTGCTACTTTTTCATGCCGCCGCTCATCGGTGTCTACGCAAGCTGCCTGTGGCGGCTCGAACACAGCGGTTCCAACTGGAATCTGATCCTGGTCAGTACCCCCGCCTTGCGGCTTGTGCTGGGAAAAACGGCAGTCTGCTGCTGCATCACATTCCTCACGCTGGGCTGGGTGTGCCTCCTCTACATTTTGTGCGGATTGTCTGTGGGATTTGTGCAGCCGGTTCCCCCCGAGCTGTTGGAGTGGTTTGCCTGCGGCGTGCTCGGCGGCTGTGCGGTGTGCGCAATGCAGTGCTTTCTATCGCTCGTGATTCGCAGCTTCGCCGTCCCTGTCGGCCTGGCGCTGCCCTGCGGGTTTGCGGGGCTTGCACTCACAGCAAAGGGACAGTACTATCTGCTTCCGCACTCTCTGATGAGCGTGGGACTGCGCGCCAACAATCCGGACCTCAAAGTGAACACTGTACAGCTGGTCGGCTGCTCTGTATTGTTTGTTGTCCTGTTCTCGCTGTTGAGCGTGTGGTACATCGAAAGCCGCGATGTCAGAACACAATAGCAATGTAAGTCAAATCTCATTTTGGCAGTTGCACATTTGTCCAAATACATATAAAATGATATAGACCATACTCCCTGCGCAGTGTTAATAAAATAAAAATGAGGAGAATCACCATGAAAATCGCCATATTATTCCCGGGAATCGGCTACAGCTGCGACAGACCGCTGCTGTATTACGCCGGAAAGCTCGCGCGTCAGTGCGGATATGAAGTGATCCAGGCGGCGTACACAAACCTTCCCAAATCCATACCAGAAGCTTTTGCGTGCGCTTATCCCCAGGCAGAACAGTTTTTAGAAGACATCCGCTGGAGCGGCTGCTCGGACATTTTATTTGTCTCAAAGAGTATCGGAACGGCTGTCGCGGCGGCATATGCCCAAAAGCACAACATCACATGCCGGAACATCTACTATACGCCGCTGGCGCAGACATTTGACTTTGCACCGCAGGCAGGAATCGTGTTTCACGGCACTAAGGACCCGTGGGCCGAAACTGCAGTCATCGAAGATAACTGTAAGCGGCACGGTCTGCCGCTGCATGTCTTTGAACACACCAACCACTCTCTCGAGCTGCAGGCCGCAGAGGGCGCTTCACCGCCGGACTGTGCAAAAAACGCAGTCTTTGAAAACCTTCGCATCCTCGAAGATGCGATGAGACTGTCCGAGGCATATATCGCACACGACATCTGGTATCGGCCGCTGTGCGCCGGGGAGATCTGCCGCGAACTGTTCCGCGATTTTATCCGCCGCCAGAATGTTGTGAAATGCTGGCGGAAAGAAAACGGCGCGTGGGTAATCAAAGACGACCCTTTTATCGACGACTGGTCCGAGGACGATTATCAATTTCTGGTGGCCTGTCTGAAAAACACGGTTCAGACGGGCGGCCTTGTCTGCGGCGCTTTCTGCAATGGCGCACATGGACGCACACTAAAAGGCTTTGTCTCCGTGGAGCCTGACCTCTTCGGGGGCGCACACGGCTATCTCGACCTCTCCTGCATTCATGTATCCCAGGATATGCGCGGTAAGGGAATCGGAAAAATGCTCTTTCGCACCGCCAGTGGCTGGGCCAGGAAAAAGGGCGGCCAAAAGCTCTACATCTCCGCCCACTCCGCAGCTGAGACACAGGCGTTTTACCAGGCGATGGGCTGTGTGGACGCGATGGAATACAACCAGCACCACGTCGAGCTAGAGCCGTATGACCGCCAGCTGGAATATGTTTTGTGATGCCGCAGCCTGCACCGCGAATCTTCTTGGTCAATTCTGGCCCTTGAATCTTTGCCGAAAATGAATTATACTACAGGTGTCGTGACTATTAAACATCTTTATAGCCGCAATTACATTTCTCAGACTACGCAACACCGCGTAGTCTTCTTTTGTCCTGGCAGGCTCTGTTCCTGCCACTTCATGCGCGCTCGTTTTCCTGCTCCCGCCTCCACGCCCTGATCGCTTCTAGGCGTCTTTGGCACTCCTCTTCTCTGCCTTGTCCGGTTGGCTGATAGTACTCTCTGCCCAGCAGCGCGTCCGGCAGGCACTGAATGTTTGTCAGTTTCTCCTTTGTGTCGTGGGCGTACTGGTACCCCTTGCCGTAGTCGAGTTCGCCCATCAGCGCTGTGACGGCATTGCGAATCACGAGCGGCACCGGCTCGGCAAGCTGCTGCACGGCGTCGCGCTTTGCATCTTCATACGCTCTGTAGAGCGCGTTGGACTTCGGCGCGAGCGACATGTAGATCACCGCCTGCGTCAGGTGCACGGTGCACTCCGGCATTCCGATAAAATGACACGCCTGGTAGGCCGCCACCGCAATCTGCAGCGCCTGCGGGTCAGCCAGCCCGACGTCCTCGCTCGCAAAGCGCGTCACGCGCCGCGCCACATACAGCGGGTCCTCGCCCGCCTCGAGCATACGGGCAAGCCAGTACACCGCCGCGTCCGGGTCGGAGTTGCGCATGGACTTGTGGAGCGCTGAGATGAGATTGTAGTGCTCCTCGCCCTTCTTGTCATACAACAGGGACTTTTTGGAGGTGCACTGCTCTAACGTCTCCTGCGTGACTGTCACAGCGCCGCTCTCGTCGACCGTGCCGTTCAAGACCACCATCTCCAGCGTGGACAGGGCGTTGCGCGCATCGCCGTTCGCAAAGTTGGCGATCGCGCAAATCATCTCGTCCGCGATGTTTACCTGCTGCATTCCAAACCCTCTGCTATCCCTGAGGGCGCGGTGCAAAAGCCCCGCCAGCTCCTCCGCCGTCAGCGCGTGCAGCACAAACACCTTGCACCGCGACAAGAGCGCGCTGTTGATCTCAAACGACGGGTTCTCGGTCGTAGCGCCGATCAGTATGATGCTGCCCTTCTCCACAAACGGCAGAAAGGCGTCCTGCTGCGCCTTGTTAAACCGGTGAATCTCGTCCACAAACACGATGGTCCGCTCGCCGAACCGGCGGTTCTGCTCCGCCTGTTCCATCACGGTCCGGATTTCCTTGATGCCGCTTGTCACCGCAGAGAAGTCGATAAAGGCTGATTTTGTCCTGCCCGCAATAATCCGCGCGAGCGTCGTCTTGCCCACGCCGGGCGGCCCCCAGAAAATCATGGACGACACCTGGTCGTTTTCGATCAGGCGGCGCAGCACTTTTCCCTTTCCCAGCAGATGGGACTGTCCCGCATACTCGTCCAGGCTCTGCGGCCGCAGACGCGCCGCCAGCGGCTGTGGCAGTTCCCTGTCAAACAGTGTCATTTGTTCCATGCCCATTGTTTTCACCTCACTGTCGGCAGTTGTGTGCTGATATTCTTTTGCCCGCACGGTTATTCTATCAGCATTTCCTGCTCATACTCTTTTCCATGTGTTAAAATGCATTGTTTTAATTCTTCCAGCTCTTCACAGCGCAGCTTTTCCAGCTTTCGCCTTTTGGCCGCATCCAAATCATGTCCCTCCCCCAGCTGCCTTGCCTGATCATACGCCGTCCTGTCCATCCTGTACGGCCGTACACGCCCGAAAACACGTTTCTTTATAAACTGAAAGATACGGATTCCGCCGTAGTCCAGATCACTCCAATGATAAAATTCTGTCGTGTCGTCGGCCATGGCTGCTATCTGTTCCAGAAAACGCCGCTCTTTCGGCGAAAAAAATCCATGCGCGTAAATGTATAATGTATCTGGACAAAAGTGCATTTGTTCATAATTTGCCTGATTTTCAACTGTCATCACACGCCGCACTGTGTTCAGAGACACAAGCCTTGCATGGGACAACGTCTGGGCATTTAAAATCGTTCCATAAACCTGAGTGCCGGTGTCAATCGGCCCGTTTCCGACTTCATATACGAGGCTTCCCTTGAACTGCAGTGTCTGGGAGTAGGTCATAATTCTATGCTCGCTCAGGATCTGATCATCTGTCATATCTTCTTCCACATACGGGGAGTATTTTCTTAATATGGCAACGATCCGCTTTTCATACACCTGCTTAAACTGTTTCGAATCATTGAGCACATCACTGCTGAACTTTCTTTTCCATACGTCTTTGTCAAGCGCAGCGATCGCACACAGAATCCGAATAACCGTTTCATGCCCGCTCTTATCCCCCAGACTGCCTTTTTCGAGTTTCCGGTACGCATCCTGCAGGTAAGCCTTGAGCCATTCACAGGAAACCGTTTCAAGCAGCCTCGACAACGATTCCTTTTTCTTCTCCACCTGCTTTCTCTCGTTTGGGATGCCCTCATAATCGCACAGCCTGTCCAGATCCTTTCTGGCAAACGTGATTTCCTTCACTTCCGTGTTCACGTTGATGCGCTTGACCCGAATCAGTCCCTCACGCTCAAGCGCATTGACCTGACGAACAAACGCTGACCTTCCGCCCACGGCTTCCATCAGGTCCCGTATGGAATCTTTCGCGTTACATGCTGTGCCGCCGCCGTGGGCAAAATGCCTCTCTCCCTCTGTTTTTCCCGCGCGCCAGTCATTTGTGATCACTTTGTCGGCAATCCATCTGCCCACTGTCATCTGGTTACTCTTCGCCTGCCTCATCCGTCCCCTCCAGCATCTCGAGATAATTCCCCTTGTCGATGTGCATCATGGAAATCTGATTCTGGAAGCGCCGGAAGCCGTACACGCAGTCGACATTCTGAATCAGGGACTGCAGGCGTTCGTCGGGAACGCAGACGATCAGCTGCAGATCCATCTTGCGCGCGTACTTCAGGCAGACGGCGCTGCGCTCCTGGTCCATCTTGGAGAACGCCTCGTCGAGAAGCACCAGCTTTATCTTGGAATCCCGGTTGCTCTGGGAGTTGTAGAGCATGGCAAAGCCCGCGAGCAGCGCCACGTACTTCGGGTTCTGTCCCTCGCCCCCGGAGTCGCGCCCCGCCATCTCGTCCACGTAATTCTCGCGGATAACGTTGCCCTCCTCGTCCGTGACCTGCTCGTACATGGTAAAGGAAAGATAGTTCCGGTAATCCGCAAACTCCTCCATATCCCGCAGGCGCTGTTCCCGGACGCGGCCGTCCTCCTCGCGCACCGGCATGAACTTGTCGGTCAGCAGCTTGATTTTCTGCTCGTACTTCTGGTAAAATTCGTCCTCTCCAAGAG
>CAMWOK010000078.1 GCA_947175845.1 uncultured Lachnospiraceae bacterium
ATAAGAGCCACTGAATTTTGTCGTGATACAGATGCAGATCACCGCTTTCCCCGCGCTGACTATCGGCGTGAACACATCGATATAGTCCTGCACGGAGGGCATTGACGACTTGGGAAACGTCGTCGGGTCCGCCACCATCTGATCATAAAACTGCCGGATCGGCATATCCACATTTTCCCTGCTGTAATGTTCACTGTCAAATGAAACATAAAACGGAACCACGTCCACTTCCTTCTCTCTGCAAAGTTCTGGCGGCAGATCGCAGGAGCCGTCGGTCACTATTTTGTAATCCATTACTATAACCTCACTTTTCATAGATATACTCATGACAGATGAAATCTGCCGTGGGTATCGCGTCAGCCGCAGCCGCGAAGCGGCATATTTGCTTATGCGGCTGTGCGCATAACTTTATACTGGCGGTCAGCCTTTTCGACCGCCAGTATAGATTGCCTGAGACACATTATATTCTCGGATAGGCTGCAATTGACGTAAAGGAGACATCCATCGTCGGGCACTTCACCTTGTCGATCACGGACTTTACAAGCCGCCTGCCCATCTCCTCAATGCGCACGTCCACGGTGAGAATGTCGCTCTTGAAAAAATCTGCCTCCAGCGTGTTGTTAAACCCTGTGATCACCGTGCGCTTGACTGCCTGCGAATCCCGCTGCAAGAGTGCCAGCGACACATGTTTTGCCACATCGTCATCCTCGCATACCACCGCGTCCGGGATGTACGGCATACTGTTGACCACCTCCTCTACCATGGCGTAGCTGAAGAAGCTGTTGTTGGCAGGGCGCGTGTACTGCAGCCGCTCGTCCACCTGGATATGGTTTTGGCTGCACGCGTTGAGAAAGCCCAGATACCGCGCCTGTATCATGCGGGAGCCCTCCGCAAATCCAATATATGCAAACCGTGTGCAGCCTTTTTGCCGGATCACATGATCGGTCAGTGCATTCATGGCGTAGAAGCCCTCCACGTTTATCACATCGCCGTATTTGATGTATTCCTGTGCGTTGACCGGACTGTTGAAGAATGTCATCGGAAGCTTTCTGCGCCCGATCCCGCGCACGAACTTCGCCGAAAATACGCTCAGAAATATAATTCCCTTCACATCCTCCACAATCAGTCTGCCTGCTGCCTCGCCGTCCTTGTCCTTCTCATCCACCACATGAAGCTGCATGCGATACCCTTCATCGTTGACCGCATTGCTGATGCCCGCAAGCACCCTCGTCCAGAACATCGACTGCATATGATTAAATAACACCAGTATCGTTCCTGTGTTGGCCCTGTGATAGGTCGCCTTGATCTCCTCCACAAGCTTTTCGTCCAGCTTGGTATATCCCATCTGCCACGCCTTCTGCACAACTGCATGTTTTGTCTGCGGGGATACAAGGCCCCCGTTCAGTGCCTTTGCCACGGTATTGCGGCTGAGTCCCATCTCGGCGGCAATATCCTGTATCGTTACCTTTTTCATTTGTCTCCCCCTGCCTTACACTTGAGTATTTTGTACTATCATACCACACATTTCACAAAATGAACACACAATCTTTGTAAAATCGCATCCCCTCCCCCGCCGGCGCAGACAGCAGACTTTTAATGCATTACACCAGATATTTATTTCATTTTGCGCGTTTTCCTCTGTCGACAGGGATGAATGATTTCTTTCACTGTCTCAGCGTGTCAGACTGCCCGGCCCTGCACCTGGACACGCATATGCCAGGTTTGAGCTGCTTTAAGGGACATTTTCCCTTCATTTTGACATTTTTCGACATTTTATCTGCACACATGCCGCCGTTGCGGCCACGCTGTATACTCATTAAATAATTTGTGTTATTTTAACATTTCCCCATTATTCCAGAAACGCGAACGGTGCGTTTTTATCTGCGTGCAGAAAATTCATGAGCAGATACGCCGCCCGGATAGACAGCTTTTCCTCCCTGAGAATGCGCCGCGCCTCCTCCTTGTCCACGATCAGAACCTGTATGGACTCCGTGTCTTCCATATCGTCGCGGCTGACTGTCCCGCTGGCATACCCATAGACGGTGTTGCTGCTCTCATCCGTAAACCCCGCCCCCATGAAGAACGGTCTGCGGTACGCCGCGTCCCCGTCCGTGTACACCTCAAAGCAGAGCCCTGTCTCCTCCTTCATCTCGCGCACCGCGGCGGCCTCCGGCGTCTCGCCCGCATCGATCAGGCCCGCCGGAAGCTCATACAGATACGCACCGATCGGATAACGGTATTGCCTGATCATGACAATCTTCTCCGGATCCTCCTTCAAAACCGGATAGATGACAACGCCCTCCGCCGCGCTGTCCTGCGTGATCAGCCTGATCTGATCCGCCTTCCGCCGGGATACAAAAAAATAGTCGAAAGAACGGCCGCTGTCCGTCAGCGCATCCAGGTGAAACAGATTCAGAAACCTGTTGTCAGACAGCTTGTGAATGTTGGTATACTTTTTCATATAAGTGCCTCCTTTTGTTTGACTTTTTAGACATAAAACGATAAAATAGAACCAGAGTTTTACATTTCTGAAATTCTGGAAAGAGAGAGCATTATGAGACAAATTCCCATTACTGCGCTGACACCTGGCATGGTGACGGCTGCGGACATAGTATCTTATGACCACGATACGGTCGTTCCCAAAGGCATCATCCTCACTGAAACCATTATAGCACGTCTGGAAGGATATTCTATATATTATGCGCAAATTGAGGACAATCTTACAGAAGAACTGCTGACGCCCATGGCCGTTCCCGCCGCGCTGGCGCCGGAGGCCGCCGGAGACAGCAGCGCTGCCGAAGCACTTGCGTTGAGGCAGCAGGTACAGAATTTTTCTCAGGCTTTTTCCCGATGTGCCGAGCGCTATGAAAACAGCCTTATGAAATCTCTGCACCGCAACGAGCCGTTCCGGGCAAATGAACTGCTAAAGGAAACCCTCGCGCTGGCGCGTCAGGACAGGCAGGAAGCCAGCCTTCTCAAGATGCTCCTGAGCGCGCACACGGACAGCGCTTCCGTGTACAGCCACTGTATCGACACCGCGCTGCTCTCCGTTCTGCTCGCGCGATGGCTGCACTTTTCGGAAGCGGACCAGATGATGGCCGCGGCCTGCGGACTCTTTCACGACATCGGAAAGTTTGTGCTTCCCGCCGGCATTCCGAGAACTCCGGGAAAGCTGACCCCCGATGAGATCGCGATCATCAAGACCCATACCACGGAAGGCTTCCACCTGCTTGGACGGTACGGCAGCATTCCCGAGCCAGTCAAAAACGCTGCGCTGATGCACCACGAAAAATGCGACGGAAGCGGTTATCCGTACGGTCTGACAGGCGATGAGATTGACCGCTTTTCCAAGATTGTCGCGATCGCAGATATCTTTGACGCCATGCTTCGGCAGCGCGCATTTCGCTCCGCAATGTGCCCGCTGTCCATCATCCGCTTTTTTGAGGACAACAGCATCCACAAATACGAGCTCAAGTACATCCTCACCTTTCTCGAGAACGTGTCAAACACCTGCCTTCCGCACAGGGTGGCTCTCAGCAGCGGCATGGATGGAAACGTGATCTTTGTCACCCCCGTCAGAAATGCACCGCCTGTCACCCACCCGGAAAACCGGGATGTCGCTGATCTGCAGGCTGCATTTTATCAGAGCATACTGCAATTGTCGGGCAGAAAAAATCTCTCGATTGAATCGATCATATAAATACGCGCAGACGCACAGTTTGTCTACTGTGTGTCTGCGCGATAGATATACTGCACAAATTCCTTCTCCGTCATCCTCCCGTCAGAATCAAGCTCGTTCAGCCTGACTTTCCCCTGCGCCGCAAAGCCCAGCCGCTCACACAGACGGATGGAAGCTGTGTTGTTCTCATCGATGTGCGAACAGAATACGCGCTGCCCCAGCTCGCCGACACCGTAGGCAAGGATGGCGCTGCACGCCTCATAGGCATACCCTCTGTGCTGGTATGCTGTCCCCAGCATAAATCCCAGTTCCAGCCCCTCAAATCCCTCCTTGTATTCCAGTCCGGCGCGGCCTATGACCTGCCCGCTTGTCTTCTCCTCGAGCACCCACATGCCACAGCCATAAAACCGGTACACATTGTCGATGTACTCCTTTGTGTAAAGGACCTCCTGCTCTGGGTCCGCCAGCAGCGGCTCCATAAATTGTGTGACGCGCGCGTCGCTGTACAGCTCATACAGCTTTGGCACGTCGGCCACCGCAATCTCGCGGATGCGCAGCCGCGCCGTCTCTGTGATATCCCATGGAATGTCATAAAAACGTCTGTAGACCCTGTCGAGATACCGCGCATCAATATCACTCAGATTTTCCACACAGTACGATCCGCTGGGAAAATGCTCGCCGTGGTTTTGCTCGTTTAACCAGACAATATACGGCATCTGATGCGCAGCGTAGTACTCCGCCTCCTCAGCCCTCTCTGTAATCATGACTTTGTGTGTCTTATCATCCATTGCACTCTCACCCGGCGGCTCTTCTCCTCTCCTGATATCTACGATGATACGCCCACAGGCGCGGTCTGTCGTCCGCCTTGGTTCTCTCCCACAGATACCACGCCGCATCGTTTCTGGGCACGACAAGATCCTCCATGTGTACCTCCAGGATCCTGCTCAGATTATACAGATTGTCCACAGACGGCATTGCCTCCCCACGAATCCAGCGATAGACCGACTGCGGGCACAGCAGATCCAGCTCCTTTTGTATCGCACTGATCGTATAGCCCTGTTTTCTGATCCGCCGATTCAGTACATGCCCGCTCAAAGTCAGGTCCAAAGATGCTCGTATCTCTTTTTTCATATGGATTCCCCCTTCCCTCTACGTGATTTTATTATACTACTATCATACACCTTTTTGCCAGATTGTCATTGAAATTTTCGTAAAAAACTGATAAAAATAATCCGCACATGCATTTTTTCTGATGCAGAAAATATCTTTATAATAAGAACTTTCGAAAGTGCTGGAACAAACATGAAATTGAGAACGAATCTGAATCTGAAAAAGACTGCGCTGCTGACCCTGCTTCTGGCCGCTGCTTTTCTGGCTGGCAGAGGCATCGCCTACATCCGCTACAGCGCAATAGAAGAGCAGGCTGTTCCCGCGAGCGGCAGTGCCGCATCTGCAAACTGGGGCCTTGGCTTCGGCCAGGAGGGCACCCAGCCCACCGGAAATGCCTCCGTGGACGAACTGAAACAGTACGATGCCTATTTTGTGGGAAACAATACCGAGAAGGTGATCTATCTGACTTTCGACGCCGGCTATGAAAATGGAAACACGCAGCCCATTCTCGACGCACTCAAGAAACACAATGTGCAGGCCACTTTTTTCGTGGTCGGCCACTATCTGGAATCTGCGCCGGAGCTCGTCAAACAGATGGTTGCAGACGGACACTTTGTGGGCAATCATACCTACCACCATCTGGATATGTCCTCGATCGCCTCAAAGGAGTCATTTGAGAAAGAAATGAGAGATGTAGAAACCCTCTTCAAAGAAATCACCGGAACAGAGCTGACACACTTCTACCGCCCACCACAGGGAAAATACAATATTAACAACCTGAAAATGGCACAGGAGATGGGATACCACACCTTCTTCTGGAGCCTTGCCTACGTCGACTGGTACCAGGATAAACAGCCGACGAAAGAGGAAGCTTTCAAAAAACTTGTCGGGCGGATTCACCCCGGCGCGATCGTCCTGCTCCACAGCACGTCTGAGACAAACGGCAAAATTCTGGATGAACTCCTGACAAAATGGGAGGAGATGGGATACACGTTTCGGACACTGGAAGATTTTGCAGGCGCCTCAGAATAACAGACTCAGGTAGCGGTCGTACTCTTTCATGACACTTGTGTCATAAAATTCTGTGAGCTGCTCTCTGACCGCCCGGAAATACCACTCCTGTTTTGCCTTGTCCGGCTGATTGAACTTGTCCCAGATCTCAGTGCCCCGATAGTGCTGTTCCCTGGCAATGGATTCCAGATTGGCGGTCTTGTCCGCAAGGACGATCACCTTGGTGTTCAGACACGCACTCTTTAGGTGTTCCACCGTCTCCCGCTTCCTGATCTCCCAGGTCTGGGAGGCGGGAATATTCCGGCGCTTGTTCTCCGTCTCCGTCTCGACAAGCCTGGCAACCCTGTCTCCGAACGCGCTCTTTAAGTCATCCAGCGTCACCCAGGTGTCCTCGACCGTGTCGTGCAGGATCGCCGCCTGGAGCACTTCGATCTCCTGCGTCAGCTCCATCGCGTAGTTCATGGTCGTAATAATGTGTGAAAAGTACGGAATCCGCGTCTTTTTCCTGCACTGCCCCAGATGCGCCTTCGCCGCGTACGCATACGCCTTGTAAAGCCGCTCATCGAGCCCCGCAGCAGACGGAAAAAGGGCTGGCTGCCCATCCATCCCTTTCTCATCGTAGCAGCACACAAACTGCCCCCTGGCAGTGTCGGATTTTCCCGTGTAAAAAGGGCAGCCGCACCCGCATATATGCTGTTCTTTCCTGACATTCAAAAAACTGTCCACTGCCCTGCAATAGAAATATCCGTCACTGTCTGCATTTACAACATGTTCGTTCGCATTCATTCTTTAATCCTTCTTGGTAAACTCAATCAGCCAGCCTTTGCCCGCGCTGCCATTCCCCAACTTGTAATCGCCGTACTCGATACGGCACGTGAACGAGACACCCTGCTCCGCCTTGATCTCATTCACCACATTCTCCATCGCCTTCTTGATCTTGGACTCCTCGCTTCCAATGCTGGAATTGCTGTACACGGCTCCGAATTTGCCGATGTTGTAGCGTATCGCCCGGTTCAGTGCCAGCTTGAGGTCCCTGTCATTGCGGAACGGCCCCGCCAAACTGTTGTTGAGATAATTGTTGCGATAGTTGATCAGATACGCCTGCATGGTCATTGCGGCGACATTCTTGTCTACCTTGGATTCACTCTCATACACTTCCTTGAGATATTTTCCGCTGTCCTGCAGAATGCAGTTGTCAAGCAATGCATATCCCATCAGAAAGGAATCGAGATATTTGATGTATGTATTTTCGTCCATGTCCTCCACGTCATCCGAATCAAAATCACTCAGTTCCGGATTGCGGTAGAAGGAGAACGTGCCCTTGGTGAGCGTCTTGATATCCGAGCCTGAAACCACCGTGTTCGGCGCTGCATTCCTCGAGGACAGTCCCTCTCCCGGCACATAGTACGTGCCGTTCAGGGAGATCTGAAACCAGCCGTTGGAAGTAATTCCGGTCACATCGACCGGAAGATCCTTCGCTATGACTGTCACTACGCCGGAATTGATATCCGGCTGCTGGTATACGGTTGTCTTATCATTGCTGTAGAGCACTGCCTTGCTCTGGGTGACGGTGAACTCCACCGCATATGTCTGCGCAATCTGATGATTGACACCGGCCGCGTGCGCGGCGGCCACCGCAAGCGCGGCAGCCATCAGCCCGCCCGAAAACCTCAGGCCCAGTTTCTTTGTCCGTTCCATATTCTATATCCTGCCCCCTTACTTCCAGATTCCTACCCGTTTTTCCGGCGCCACGTACATTCCGTCTGTCTCCTTGATGTCATAGATCTCATAAAAGGCATCGCACGAGCTAAGCACTGCATTGACGCGCACTTTGTTCGGCGAGTGGGTATCCGTGTTCAATAGGTACATCATAAAACTTGCCGTATCCTCGCTTGCCCAGTTGTATGTCATCTGTCCAAACGCCTCGTCGAGCGCCTTCGCATCGTCCCCGATAATCGAGGTGATACATGTCATCGCACCGAGATCCGCTATATTCTCCATCAGTGTCAGATCCCCGTTGACCTTGATTCCGATCATCTCATAGTTGCTGTAATAGTCCACTATGGACTGTGACATCTTCTTGTACGCGGCAAGCTCCTCCTCTGTCCACCATACATTGTAGTTGCCGTACTCATCGTAGAGCGCACCGCTCGAGTCAAACGCGTGGCTGACCTCATGGGCGATGACAAAGCCAATTCCGCCCAGATTGGCCCCGTCGCTGTTGTCACTGTCATAAAACGGCGCCTGGAGAATCGCTGCCGGAAAAATGATCTCGTTGTTCAGCGGATCGTACATCGCGTTGATGGTCTGCGGCGTCACATCCCACTCTGAGCGGTCCACCTTGGTCCCGAGCTTACTGAGACTGTCGTCGATCGCCACCTGCATACTCACCAGCAGATTGGACAGCAGGCTTCCTCCCTCGGAGATCGGCGTCACCTGCATCATGTCGCGCGCCGCCGGCCACCTGTCAGGATAGCCGATCTTGACCTGCATGGTCTCAAGCTTTCGGACTGCCTTCTTCTTCGTCTCGTCACTCATCCAGTCCTGCCGGTTGATGATCACCTCATACTCCTTTAGAATCTGGTGGATCATCTCCTCCACCGCCTCCTTGTCCGCAGCGGAAAAGTGCTCCTTCACGTACAGCATCCCAAAGTCCCAGGGAAGCATATCCTGTGTCAGATTCTTCCACGTCTTCTCGTCCCCCCAGCTCTCCGTGATGCCGTACAGCGCGTTCTTCATGTCGTCGCTGAGCTTCGCGTACGTCGCGTTGGCGTACTTTGCCGTGTCGTTGAGCATGACAAAGGTCGAGTAATCCTTGAGCGCCTGCAGGTTCTCCTCCACAAGAAGCGAATTGATTTTCTTTGCCTGCTCCACATCCATCACAATGTACTTATCCTGTCCGTCCACCCGGAGCGTCTCAAGCATCCCGGGCACATCGACATTGCTGTAAAGCGCCTGCAGCTCCTGCTGGGTGTACACGTTGTACGTCAGCGACGGGTCGTAGAGCTGCTCCGTCGTCAGCGTCGACGCGCAGATCTCCCGCAGCAGCCCCTCGATGGAATCCGTGCTTTGCGCGGCCTCGTCCGCAGTCATGCCAAACTCCATCAGCATGTCGCTGATATAGTCGAGATACAGCTCCATGTACTCCTGCGTGTTCTCGCCCTCGACATACTCCTTGCCGATCAGTGTGTCCGCGTAGAGCATATAGACTGCATACTCGCTCGAGTCCGCCTTGTCCTGCATGATATTGTAGCCGCCGACAATGCTGCTGAATCCAAACTCCCCGCTCAGGTGCGCCAGCGCGTCCACATACTCGCTGATACTAGAAGCGTTGCGAATGCTGTCCATGTGCGGTTTCAGCGGACCAAGCCCTGTCTCATTGCGGTTATCCATGTCGGTCACGCACTCATACATATCCTTGATCTTCTGCTCGGAGCTGCCCTTCTCATACGTCTTTCCGTCACTGGCAAGCTCGTCGATGATATCCTCCATCTCCGAGCTCACGACCGCGTTCAGCTCTCCGAACCAGTCCCAGTGCGCATCCGTCGCCGCCAGCTCAATCCTTGAGAGAAGGTTCTGGTTCACAAACTCATAATAGTCATCCTGATATCTGACCTCGCCGTCCTCCTCGTCCTCATCCTCCTCGTACTCCTGCGCATCCTGCCCGATCCCATCCTGCGCAGCCGCCGCAGTTACGTTCTCTGCCGCCCTGTTTTCCTTTGCACTGTTAAACAGATCCTTGATACTGCTCTGTGTCTCTTCTCCTGTCGTCGTCTCGTTCCTCTTTCCGCATCCTGCAAGCTGCAGTGCCAGAACCGCTGCCATCAGCAGCGCCAGTGCTCTCTTTTTCATACTGTTTTCCCTCTCTCTAACACAAATCTATTCGCAGATATCTTTATCTTATAACAAAACCTTTCAAAAGACAATAATTCTTGAGAAAAATAATCCCGTTATCTGTTTACAAACGCTCCGAAAACGCGTAGTATAAGTATATAAGAGCAGCTCCTGTACCATCGGACTTTTCTTAATTTTTTCTAAAGAGGTTTTTTGCGTTATGATGGGATTATTATTTGCACTCATTGGAATCATTTTGTCATTTTTCGCAGTGTCAGTTTTGTACCTTATCTCCATTAAGCCGCGCATCCTTGGGCGCCCTGACTACAGACCCTTCTTCGGACACATGTACGCCCACCGCGGCCTGCACAACATGAACCCTGCCATTCAGAAAATGAAACATATCAGCCGCAGCTTCGGGCAGCAGACCGATCCGGAGCCGGACCAGGAGAGACTCCCCGAGAACTCATACGCCGCCATCAAGCGCGCGGCGGATCTCGGCTACGGCATCGAGTTTGACGTACATCTCACAAAGGATGACATTCCCGTCGTATTCCACGACGACACCCTCAACCGCATGTGCGGCATCAGGGGAAACCTGCGCGACTATACATACGAGGAACTTCAGCAGTTCAGCCTGCTCGGGACGAAAGAGCGCATCCCCGCCTTTGCCGATATCCTGAAAGCTGTCGACGGCCGCGTCCCGCTGATCATCGAGTACAAGGTGGAAAAAAATGCTGACAAGCTGTGCAGCATCTGTGACCGCATTCTTTCCGATTACAAGGGGCTTTACTGCATCGAGTCCTTTCACCCGCTGGCTGTGCGCTGGTACAAGATCCACCGGCCAAACATTGTGCGGGGTCAGCTGTCCGAGGACTTTACGCGGCAGAAGCTCAACATTCCATACTTTCTGCTGTCACACCTGATCGGAAACTGCTATGCATCCCCCGATTTCATCGCTTACAACTGCAAGCACAGAAACGAGCTCTCGAGAAACATCTGCCGCAAGCTTTACCGGAGTCTGAGCGTCGCGTGGACGGTGCGCTCCCAGGAGGAGCTCGACAAGGTGTCAAGAAGTTTTGACCTCTTTATCTTTGAGGACTTTGTCCCTGAAAAAAACGAGAATTTTATAAAAACTTCTCTTATTTCATGATCATTTCATGAAATTGTGTTTAAATTTCTGTATATTTATTGTATTTCATCTAATATTTTTTGAAAAGATTGTCGATACTGTTAATATCAGCAGTTGTCCGCGCAAGGATGTACCTGCGCGGAGGGCGCGCTGAAATAAAAAGGAATTAGGAGGATTCCCATATGAAAGATTTAGTTAGAG
>CAMWOK010000079.1 GCA_947175845.1 uncultured Lachnospiraceae bacterium
CATCATACTCCTCAGATTCATCATATTCTTCAGGTTCGTCATACTCCTCAGGTTCATCGTACTCCTCAGGTTCCCCGTATGCTTCCGGCTCATCATACTCCTCAGGCCCATCGTACTTGTCAGGTTCCTCATATGCATCCGCACCGTCATACTCCCCTGTGTACCCGTCCGCATCGCTGTACGCCGGTTCTTCCCCGTGGTTTTCTGCACACTCCTGCCGTTCCCTGTACTCCTCCTCGTACTCCTGCATTTCCTCCGGCGTGTACGCTCCGAACGCACTGTCCTCGCTCACATACGCGACAATGTAATCGTCCGCTTCATCAGAATCAGATCCGGCTTCAAAATCCGCTTCGTCCTGCCCGTACAGATCCTCCTCATACGATTCCTCTTCATAGAGATCTCTATAGTCATCATACGCGATTTTTTTTCTTTTGTCCCTGCCACGCGATCCCAATGTTTTCCTTTTCTTCATCCCGTTTCCGCCGTCTGGCATCCTCCTCTTATTTATCCAATTCTTAATAATAACGTAACAATTATAACAAAGTCAGACGAATCGCTCAATATTTTTTTAACAAAATCATCTTGTAATTAATGGATTCCAGAAATCAGGCCAGGGAAAATACTGCGATTCCCGCCACAATACATGCCGTTCCTACCATCTTGCGCACACTGATCCGCTCGCCAAAGACAAAATATCCCAGCGCCAGCACCATGACATTGCCCAGCGACTCGATGACAGGGCCGTTTTTGTACTCCATGCCGCTGTAGGCATACACGGTCAGAAGCATGGACAGAAAAAGAAGACCATAACCGCTGATCACGCATGGATTGAGATATTCTCCCACTACCGATTTGTGCCTGTTCATCGCACTCTTTTTTAACAGAACCTGTGATATCGATGCGACTGCCACCGACAAGAACATGGCCAGTACATACCTGCTGGTCACTTTGCCTCCGCCTCCGTTCCCGTGTTGATAATCAGCGTGCCCGCAGCCACCAGCGCCACGCCTGCAATATTCTGTATCGTGATCGTATCATGAAAAAATATGACCGCCCACACCATGGACCACACAACCGCCATCGAGCGGTTTGCGTACGCGACAGACAGCTCAAACCGCTTGATTATCTGCTGCCACAGGATTGCGTACACCCCCAGCACCGCAAACTCCATGCCGAAAAAGAACAAAAACCGCAGCCGGTCTTCTCCGCTCGCCGACGCCTGCTTCGACATCACGCTCGAGATCGTATAAAGGATCACAACACCCTGCAGCAGGGCAACATTTTTTATCTTCTCAATCCTGTTCACACGCCACTCCCCCTCTCATCCGCCTGCCTCGATCACGTCCGCATCAAGAAGCCCCTGTTCCTTGTACACCCAGTAGTAATTGTAGTCCATGTAGATAAAGTATCCCTGGACAAACCGGAACAGAAAATATCCCTGCTCCTCCATACTTCCCTTGATCCGCTTGTCGCTGGACAGCACGACAAATGCACAGTGCTGATTGCGGGCGCACCTTGCCACCTCCACCGCATCATAGGCATAGAGATCCCCCTGCATGGCGTCGTACAGCTCGTTCTGAAATGTCCAGGACGGCTCCAGGATATTTCTGCCGTACGGCGTAAATAGGTCCGCGGTGTACTGCCGCAGAAACGGCAGCAGCTCGGCCGGCAGCACCGCTATCGGCCTGTAGTTGTCAAGCCGCAGCGCCTCCGCCACGTCGATCACCTGCTGCGGAATATGGTGCGCGTTGACCGACCGGATGTGGAAGGTGTTGGTGTACACCAGATCGCCATTGATCACAATCGCCAGAAGTGCCAGAATGAAGACCAGCACCTTTGACACAAATCGCCGAAAGCGTGCCATGAGCCTGACGACACTGTAGCACACAAGCATGCCGATCGGCATCGTCCACAGCACACGGTAATAGATATCGGCATCAATCTTCATCCCCAGCCAGGCATAGAGCGGACACAGAAAGATCACGCCAAGCGCCGCCACAAAATACAGCAGAACCACGCGCACTTTTTTGTCTTTCTCCGTCCTCCACAAAAACAGCAGTGCAATCAGAAAAAGAGGAATTAAAAAACTCTTGTTATTATACAGCAGAATATCTTCTGCAACCGCCTTCATAACCTTTATCACAGCGCCACGCTCCCTCCTCTCAAATCGTTTGCCCGCTCACCTGACTATCAGGTAACACACCGCCAGCAGAATGCAGGGCGTACAGCACAAAAACAGCTCCGCGGCAAATTTCAGACTCTTTTTCTTCCATCCAAGCAGAACGGACGCGACACCGGTCATCGTCGGAATGATCATAAAGGAGACGCTTGTGGCAAAAACCCCGGACAGGCACACACAGATAAACAGCATCCACATGCCCTGGCTCACCTTCTCCTGCGCCAGATAAAGCAGGCACAAAAACAGCGCCGGAACAACCATCCCCGCCATGATTCCCTTCCCCTGCCAGATCCTTGTCATGGCAAAGGTCTCTGTCGTGTACAGCGAGATGTTTCCGTACAGAAACCACACTGCGATCAGAATCAGAAACGCGGGCTTGTAATTTTTTCTGTTCCAGAGAAGCCTGTTGGCGAGCTGTCCGTATATGCAGTACAGAAAGAGCAGCCACACCGGCGCCAGCACACTGTGCGCCACGACCGCCGGTGGAATCCCGCTCAGCCTTGACATCCATGCCTGGTAGATCGGCGTCGGCGAGAAGGCATGTCTTGTGTCGAGCGGGTAGATATAGCCTGTGTAGGTGTCCCTCAGATACATCGTATCAAAACTGTCCGCAAGAACTGCTGTCGCAATGTAATAGGCGTCATCCCCGTCATAATACTCATACAGAACCGCATATATCATCTGGAACAGCACGATCGCAAAAAACACCGCCCACCCGGCTTTCACATGCGCAGGCATGTCCCGGACATCCCGGATTTTTTCCAGATAGACTTTCCAGAGATGCCGTCCCTTCCAGGCGGACAGCACCAGCGCCGCCGCCACAACACAGGTGTACGCAATCACCAGCGCCATGAAGCTCCATTCCAGCAGGATGAACGGAACCGCCGTCAGCTCAAACAGAAAAAAGCTCACAAACCACCCGCAGACATAGGTCATTGCGGGTGTCTTTTGCAAGCGATTCATGTGCTTTACTGGTATGAAACCTAGAAAAAATGGCACTGGAAGGACTAAAACCAGCAGTGTTGCCCATCTGATAATACTCTCCACCTGATCCGTTCTCCTCGTTCACGTTATTCACTGTTATTTGTGCAATGCTGTACTAATCTACTTCCCTGCGCCCAAAGTAGAGGGACAGTTCCGCCGCGATATGTTCTCCCAGCACTATATTTCCATTGTCCTTCGGATGCAGTCCATCCCGCAGATAATAGTCTGACGCCTCCTTGCTTGTGCAGTCCATAAATCCGATATTGTAAAGCTCGATCACCTGGAACCCAAACTCGTCCGCGAGCTTGCGCTGCACTTCCAGATAGTCGTTCAGCGTCGGCTGCCCGGAAATGTCCGAGTAGGTACACTGCGCCTTCTTGGAGTTGTTATACATCGTGACAAAGAAAATCTTCCGGTCCCCGTAGTACTCCTGCAGCTGTTTCATAAAATACCGCACAGAGCCACAGTAGCCCGCAGTGCTCATCTTGTCGTTGATATCTCCGAACCGTTTGTTCTCCGGTGCGCTGAGATAATCGTTCACCCCCGCAAACACCACGATAATATCCGCGTCGACATTGGTGACATTGCTGAAATTCATGGCCAGGGACAGATCCTCCCCGCCATACACGGAAAACATCCTGCCGCCCACACCGTGATTCAGCGTTTTCTTAAAGTGAAGATAAGATTCCGCATAATTGACATAGCTGATGAAATTTCCCTTGATGTCGACCGCGCTTGTAATTCCCTCCGTCACACTGTCCCCGATAAACACAATGTTCTTCTGGCTGAAATCATACGCGTTGTTTGCCAGAATCTGCCGGTCCAT
Source organism: uncultured Lachnospiraceae bacterium (assembly GCA_947175845.1). Classification (GTDB taxonomy): domain Bacteria; phylum Bacillota; class Clostridia; order Lachnospirales; family Lachnospiraceae; genus COE1. The sequence continues at coordinate 3,990 of CAMWOK010000079.1, forward strand.
CTGGTTGATCTTTGTCGTCTTGTCCTTGGAATTGGGAAGGTCGTACAAAAGCTCCCGCGCCTCCACAAAATTCTCCTGCTGTTCCCGTCTTGCTTCTAGCTGTCCCGCCGAGAGCTGTGAGATGTCCACCTCGTCCGGCGGTGTGGACTCATCCTCCGGCTGTTCTGCAGATGGCAGTTCCTGCTCCGGCACCTCCTCTTGTACTTCCGACGCCACGGGCACTTCAGACGGGAATGGCACTGTCTCCGGCATACTCTGCTCCGGCAGCACGCTCTGATCTGGCAGTGCGTTGTTCTGCGCAGAAGCCGGATCGTTGCATATGCAGCCCGCACAGGTGCACCCGTACGGGCACGCCGTCACACTGCCGTCATTTCTCACAATCACGTTCTCATCCCCGATGTCCGTCCGTTCCCCGCAGCCTGTCAGCGACAAGGCCAGCGCCGTCGCCGCCATCAAAATTGCAGCCAATGATTTTTTTTTCATAATATTTCCTTTCCTTTCGCCTGTCCCGGATTCAGGATTCCTGCTCTCAGGACAGTTTCTGGTTCAGCAGCTTTAGACATTCGGCCTCATAATATCTGTTGTCGGACATATAAAAATCTGCAAGCGCTTCATTTCTCTCATCCAAAAGCTCATAGCGGGCCGCAAGGCTCCCCGGATGGAACATCAGCTCCAAATCCATGTCCTTTTTGTCCGCGTATGCCTTGTATGACGGAAGCAGTGCCTCCACCACTTCCCACTTCATCTGGCAGGTATAAAAAATGCCAAAAAATACAGGCGCCTCCACTCCCCTGCCCTGCAGAACCTTTTTCGTTCTCTCTGCAAACAAGTTCAGAATGCACCATTTTACCCAGTTTAGCGGCGGCACGCCCCTGCGCATCGGCGCGCTGTGCCAAAGCGCCGCCGCCGGGTCCACCGGCACCCGGATCTGACGGAGCGGAAGCGGTTTTTGCGCGCTCTCCCGCAGCACCTCCATCAGGCTGTCAAACACGAGCGGAATCATGTGATAATGCTGGTGGGAATCAATCGCTGTGATCTGGTAATCGTGCGCGCAGGTCACAGCATACAGCTGCGCTGCGATCTCGCGCTTGATCTGACTGACAAGCTGCTGCCTCGCACGCCCTCTTTTTGTGTAATTCCAGCAAAAAAACTGCAGGAAGGACTTATTAAAATAACCCGTGCTATCCACCAGATCCGGCACATTCTCTGCACCTGCAAGCGGCCTTCCTTCCACAAAATTCAGATGCAGGACACGCCGGATGCGCGTCCCGTCAGGATCCGCCTGATTCAGCAGCTCCAGTGCCGTCTCTAACACAGGTGTGTTTGGAAGGACACTGATGCTGTTGAGCACCCCGTCCTGATAGCAGTTCAAAATTCTTTTCGACTGTTCCACTGTCACCCCGAAATCATCCGCGTGAAACCAAATCTTATTTCCCATAGCCGCCGCATTTCCTTTTTTCCCTTAAAATATATCGCAAAAATCTGGCATTTGTCGTCACGTACCGTCTCCAGAGCCTTTTGGGGTCCTGCATCAGTCGGTACAGCCATTCCAGGCAGAGCACCTGCATCACCCGCGGCGCTCTCTTGATGTTCCCCGCCATATAGTCAAACCCAGCACCGACACCGATTGCGACCGCGCGCAGTTTTCCCCGGTGGCTGTACATCCACTCCTCCTGCCGGGGCGCGCCGAGTCCCACCCACACAAAATCCGGTCGGGCCTCGTTGATCCGCACCGTGGCAGCCCTGTCCTCCTCCTCCGAAAGCGGCCGGAAGGGCGGCGCGTACATCCCTGCAATCTCCAGCCCCGGATACTGCTTCTCAAGCGCTGCCCGCATGTCATCCAGCGTCTGCTGCGTGGATCCGTAAAAAAAATGCCGGTATCCTCTCTCCCTCGAAATGCGAAACAACTCCACCATCAGGTCCGGGCCTGTGACCCTCTGCGCTGCCCGAAACCCTGCCGCCCTGCTGTACTTTGACAGCGGCGCCCCGTCGGGCAGCGCCATCGCCGCGCTGTTCTGTATCGTCCGATACGCCTCATTCTCATATGCCATCACTGTCGTATGCACATTGGAAACACAGATATAGTTTCCCCGAAGCGCATCGAGATGTGATTCAATGTAGGCGAGCGTGTCCGCCATGCTGGTCACATTGATATTGGTCTTTAAAATCTCACAATACTGTAGTTTTCCCATACAGACAATCTATTTTGACCCCTTTCTCCCGAGGACTGTAAACACGGTCATAATCAGGATCTTGATGTCAAGCCCCAGAGACCAGTTGTCTATGTACTCCAGATCAAGCTTCACGATCTCCTCAAAATCCTGAATATTGCTTCTGCCGCTCACCTGCCACAACCCTGTCAGCCCCGGTGTGATGCTCATGCGTCTTCTGTAATAGCCGTTGTACTGCTCAAATTCATCCTCCGTCGGCGGGCGCGTTCCGACCAGGCTCATATCCCCCACCAGGATATTGAGAAACTGCGGCGTCTCGTCGATGCTGGTCTCCCTGATAAACCTGCCGACCCTGGTGATGCGGGGATCATCCTCCATCTTGAACATCAGCCCCCGCACCTCATTGTGCTCCTCAAGCTCCTTGCGGCGCGCCTCCGCGTCTGTGTACATCGAGCGGAACTTCCATATGCGGAAGCGGCGCCCGTTTTTTCCGATGCGCGTCTGCGAGAAAAACACGGGCCCCGGCGAGTCCAGCTTGATCGCCAGCGCCACAAAGGGCGTGATCACCGCAGTGGCTGCAAGCCCCACCAGCGCCCCCGCAAAGACCATCAGACGCTTGAACAGCAGCCGCCTGGAATCCATCGTCTTCAGCGCAAAGGAAATCACACTGTAGCCCGCCATCTGCTGCACGTAAGTGTTCGGGGTGGCATGGCTGAACAGATCCACGTTGTAATGGCAGGTAAGCCCCATCTCCTCAAACCGCTGCACCATGTCGCGAATCTCGATCAGCTCCTCCCCCGGCAGACAGATAAACACCTCGTCCACCATCATCTGAATCACTGTCTCATACAGATTGTCCCGCGAGGCCACAACGGGTATGCCGGCCGCCTCGGTCCCCTCCCTGTCCGCGTCATAGATCACCACGGCAGTGATGTCATAATACCACTCCTTGCCTCTGCGCAGATTGCCAAGCACCTCCTCCGCAAGAATCTCCTTCGTGATGACAAGCATCTTGGCGGCATTTGTGCTCTTTCTGTAGTACTTCCAGATTGCCTTTTTGAACGCCATGTGCATCCCGTACGTGACCAGTGTGCTGAGCAGTGCAAAAATGCCGTAGACGGAGCGCGAAAACTGGTAGGACTGCTGTGTGAAATACAGCACTACAACCAGCCCAACGACGATGATCAGCGTGTATCTGGCCGTGTAATAAAATTCCTGATACCAGCCTCTCGTAAAATAATTCCGGTTCGCGTCGAGAAACATGTTGTAGAGCAGGCAGAGTATCACAATGTACGCCCCGACCATGAGATGAAACTGTCTGGGATAATTCTCGTGATGAATGATGTTGAATCGAATGAACAATGCCGACGCATAGGAGACTACAGCACAAAAAATATCAATAATCAGAATGCTGTATATCTCAATCATTTTGTTTTTCCTTCTGACGTTCTCCATGCCGCTCCCTCAAATACTGTTGATGGCTAACCGCGCTCTCCCTCTTTGATCATATGCCTCACAAACATCCTGACATCCGCCAGGATCTCCTCCTTACTGCAGATATAACCTCCCCTGCCGCCGAACTTTGACGCATATGTAGTCCTGAAATCATACATGACGGGCGTGCCTTTGAGCTCGTTCTTAAATACCTCCCCCGTCAGTGTCTTATACAGCTCAGCGGCTGTGACCGGCTCTGTCGCGACATTCAGCACTGTGATGTCCTCACTCAGCGCGATCTGTATATCCTCCCACAGCCGCCCCAGCGAGTAGAACTGAAACGTGCTGCGGCTGTCTGTAAAGTTCAGTGCCGTAAAGCCCAGCTTTTTAAATTTTTTCTGCAGAAGCTCCTTTTTGTGTTTGTCCATTTTTCTGCATCGGTAATACCCGCTGCCGGCCGCCTCATAGCACTCGTCCAGCAGGATGGTATCGCCTGCCTTTTCAAGCACCTTTAACTCCTGGTATTTTTCCTTTTTCAGCACAGGCGGTATCACGTTGAGATAGTCAAATATGAAATTTTTCTTCATATTATAACCATACAGGCACGGCAGTCTCACAATCAGCGCATCCGGGTAATGTTTCCGCACCCACGCCTCGAGATAGTATCTGTTCAGACCATATGGGTGGATGCCGTTTCCGGCTGCGCCTTTTCCGCCGTACAGCACATTGTCCGTCTCATCCACCCCCACAGGATTCTGATACACATCAATGGTGGAGATCAGCACCAGCCTTTGCGGATTGATTGCCCTGATATTTTTCTCTGCAGCCAGAATCTGCTCCAGATCGCGCTCCGGCACACTTTCCGCAAGATATTTGTCCGGGCGCACGCCGGAGTAGATCAGCACCTCCGGCTCTAATCCATATGCTTTCTCAATATTCTGGGAATTATACACCCCCTTGATGCGGTTCCTGGCCCGCGCATAGAGATTGCTTCCCACAAATCCTGTATAACCTACTAGAGCTACCATGATTATTTCCTCCCCTCCTACTACTGTGTTTTCTGGCCGTCCTGCCGCTCTTCCCCCGGGAGCACCTCCCAAAAGTAATATCTTGGCCTGCGCTTCGTCTCCAGATAATTTCGTCCCACATACTCTCCAATAATGCCAAGCGACAGCAGCACCGCCCCGCCAAGCACCCATATGGACATCAGTATGGACGACCACCCGCTGACCGTATATCCAAAATAATGCTCATAGATGATGTGTACGATCATGCCGACCCCCACCAGCATTGCCAGAATCCCCATCATCAGTACCATGCGTATCGGTTTGATGCTGAAGGACGTAATCCCGTCAGCCGCCAGTGCAGCCATCTTTGACAAAGGGTATTTTGACTTCCCCTGCATGCGGGGAAAGACTTCAAAATGCACTACAGAAGACCGAAACCCGATATCCGGAATGATCCCCCGCAGAAACAGATTGACCTCGTCGTACTCTGACAGTGCCTCGAGCGCTTTTTTGCTCATCAGCCTGTAATCTGCAGAATTTTCATAGATATCGCACCCCATAAGCGTCATTGTCTTGTAGAACAGCGTCGCGGAAAATTTCTTAAAAAACCCATCTGTGTTTCTGGAATTGCGGACGCCATACACAACCTCGCTGCCGTTCACATACTCGCTGATAAAGTGTTCCATAGCATTGATGTCCTGCTGGAGATCAGCGTCTATGGTGATTGTAAAATCACAATACTTTCTGGCGTACATCATTCCCGCAAGGATCGCGTTCTGATGCCCTCTGTTATGCGCAAACCGCAGTCCGGTTATCTCTTTGCTGACAGCATACAGTCCCTTTATGAGCTCCCATGTGCGATCTTTGGAACCATCATCCACAAACACAATCATGCTCCTGTCAGATATGATCTCTCTTTTCTTCAATTCATGCAGCTTGTCCAAAAGCTTCCCCGCCGATGTCTCCAAGGCTTCCTCCTCATTGTAGCAGGGTACCACAATATAGAGAACGCCCTTTTGCCTGCTATTATCCACTTCTCTTACGCCCTTCCATATACTTCTGTTCAAATGGCTCTATGATTCCATGCAATGCAGCATTTGCACTTCCCTGTCTTTTGATATAAATTGTAAACCATAACATACCTCTTGGCAATGTCATTTTCTCCTATATCTGCACTCATTTTTTACAATAATTTCGCCATATATGCACACTGTCCCAGGGACTGCTGCCTTTTGAATGCACTGCCAATAAAAAACAAGACATCCGACCTTTTTGGTGTATACTGTTTTTGCCCCAAAACAATAACCTGCAAAGGATATGTCTTTCAGAAAATAGTATATACTATTCTGGAAATATTTACAACAGCTTGAGACAATTAAATTTATGCGTGCAAGGACACTTTTTGCTAATTAGTTATCGTTTCCTTTTTAGCCGCCATAACATGTCCAGAAATCATGACATCTTTCCATGGCTATTTTCCCGTATAATACAAATCTTTGAATAATGTCCTGTGCATTCGGTCTCATACTCATAGGCATCATATTATTTTTATATAAAACATCCCGATATTAGTCTAAATTTAATAAGGAAGTCACTGATGACGCAGCCCAAGTATCCATACTATCCTGTTCCGGGACAAAATCCTCACATCCGCAAGGACATTTCTTAGAAGGCCTATCTTTTTCAACTTTTTCATCCTCAAATGCCGGGACAGAAAATCCAAACAATGGAACTTGAACTTTTTTCCCAAGCAGATACTTATTTTTCTCATCATCGGAATGAACGATAATACACTGGCACGCTGCTGACAGCTCTGGCCGAGTAGTTGCAAGTTCAATATATTTATCAATTTCTCCTTCAATATAAAACCTTAAATAATTGAACTTTGAAGGCAATTCTGTAGTTTCTAATTCTGCCTGAGCACTTGTGGTTTGATACTTTGTACACCAAAGTACAGGTGCAACAGGCAGTTCACGAGTCTAATTTCTGACCGGATGAAGTACTAACCAGCCAGAAATCAAACTTATAAGCCACATAGTTTGTTCCAGCCCGGCAAAATTTCAACGGTGATGCGATGCCTTCCTTCATTTTGGAATGCTACACCTAGTGGAGGCCTGTGCAATAGCACTGTGGCCAGTCTGCATCAGGGGTTGTCGGGAAATATTCTTTTTGCCGCCCTGCCTGACAGCATTGATGCTGTATATACAAGGTCAAACAGTGTGCAATGGATTGTACAGATATTGTTGCGCCCGGATCGCCGATATGTTATACTCCTGTCTTTGACAGTTAAGAGAAACAAAAAAACGCTGTAATCCTTTAA
>CAMWOK010000080.1 GCA_947175845.1 uncultured Lachnospiraceae bacterium
AATACACAGGATTTATCGGAGTTTTTTTGAATATATGCCGCGGGAGCACAGGCAGAATTGAATATGCAAAATGCCTTATGTGAGCAAGCTCCCAACAGTATTTTGCATATCCAATTTTGCATGGCTGAACTGTTACCAGTTCGACAAGATTGTGGCGGAAAAGATTTGACAATCATTTAACAATATTGTATAATTATACCATATATTTTGTTATTTTTTTGGCAGATTGTATATGGAATGTGTTTCAGGTGAATCATATTTCATGTATGGCTGAAAGGGTACTGGACACATGGAGGTTGGGAATCGTGGATGATAAGAATATATCACAGGCGGTTGTCGCTCGGCTTCCCCGATATTACAGATATCTGGGAGATTTGAAAAACAGCGGTATCGAGAGGATATCATCACAGGATTTGAGCAGAATGATGAAGGTCACGGCGTCACAGATCCGGCAGGATTTCAACAATTTTGGCGGGTTTGGGCAGCAGGGATACGGGTACAATGTGGAGTATCTGTACAATGAGATTGCAAAGATACTCGGTCTGGACAAGACGTATAACCTGATCATCGTGGGTGCGGGGCACCTCGGTCAGGCGCTTGCGAACTACGTGAACTTTGAGCGCAGGGGATTTATTGTAAAGGGCATTTTTGATAAAAATCCGGAGCTTTACGGGAAAGAGCTCCGCGGTATTGCGGTGCAGCCGGTGGGAAATATTGAGCGCTTTGTCAGGGAGAACGACATTGATGTGGCAGTGCTCACGATACCCAAGGACGGTGTGGCAAGGACGGTCGAGATACTGGTCAGATGTAACATCAAGGCGATCTGGAACTTTGCGCACGTGGACCTGAATGTGCCGGAGAGCATTGTGGTCGAGAACGTGCATCTTTCTGACAGCCTCATGAAATTGTCGTACGGCATTGCAAACCAGTAGATGGAGGGTGGAGATATGGAACAGGACGACGAGGTCTTTAAAGAGGCGCTGATCGGGAAAAAGATACCGATACTGACGCTGGATAACCAGTGGCACAGGCTCTTTACACAGACGGGGGCGAACGAGGAGATACAGCAGCTCGAGGACAATCTCAACGAGATTCTCAAGCGGCAGGGAAAGCTCAACACGGAATTAAAGAGCCTCTCCGCGTTCAAGAAGAAGCTCATGCAGGAGATTGTCTCGATCATGGAGCTTCCGGACAGTTCGGCGAAAGAGAAGAAGATGTCGGACAACAAGCGCATGATTGAGGAGTCCAACCAGAAGATGGACGACTACAACGACGAGCTGATGGAGATACCCCGGCAGATAGACGAGGCAAATTTCGCGCTGATGCTGGCGTCAATGCGGCTGTGCTACGACAGGATACAGCAGAATGTGCAGGAGATTGACGAGATTAACCGATGGGTGTCCGACTTTAAGATTCAGCTCAAGAAAAAGATTATCCAGAAGCAGCAGAAAGAAATCTGGAACGACGAGATGTACAATTATATGCACTCGATTTTCGGGCCGGATGTAATTGATATGTTTGACATGAAGTACAATCCCCAGAATGTGCTGAATAAAGCGAAAGATTTGGTTGATGATAAAACTCCTAGGCAGGAATAACTGTTTCGGAGTTTTTTTTCGTGGCAGAATGTGTTATACTGAGAAAAACGGGAGGAAAGGCTGGGATTGCTTATGGAATATGTGCTGACAGCGGCGGAGATGAAAGCTTGTGACGGGGCGGCGATTGCGGAGTACGGCATCCCTTCGCTGGTGCTGATGGAGCGCGCCGCGCTGCAGACAGCGCAGGTGATTGTGGACAGATATGGATCGGACGTCTACGTGGGCGTCATGGCGGGCAGTGGCAACAATGGCGGCGACGGGATTGCCGTGGCGCGGATTCTCCAGGAGCGGGGAATTCGCGCCGAGATCAATCTGGTCGGCGGGAGTGCAAAGCTGTCAGCCGAGACTGCCGCCCAGCTCGAGACTGCAAAGAAGTTAAAGATTCCCATTCATTACGGAGTGGAACACACGCTGTATGATGTGATTGTGGATGCAATATTTGGCATCGGCCTCTCCCGCGATGTGGAGGGAGACTACAGGAAGGCAGTCGAGGCGGTGAACGCGTCGCATGCAAAGGTTGTGGCGGTGGACATTCCGTCGGGGGTCAACACGGACGACGGGAGTATTATGGGGTGCGCTGTGAAGGCGGATGTCACGGTCACGTTCGCCTACAGGAAGCTTGGGCTGATGCTCTATCCGGGCGCGTCGTGCGCCGGGGAGGTCGTCTGCGCCCCGATCGGGATTCCCAGGGCTGTCACAGACAGAAAGCGGACGGGAGTGGTCACGTTTACCGACCGCAAAAAGGATCTGAATTTTCCGTCCAGAAGTCCGTCCGGCAACAAGGGAACCTTTGGAAAAGTGCTGCTTATTGCGGGCAGTAGAAGCATGGGCGGCGCATGTCTGCTGTCCGCGCTGAGCGCCTATCGCACGGGCGCAGGCATGGTGCGTGTGTTTACGGCTTCACAGAATCGGGAGGGCCTGCTGAAAAAGCTTCCCGAAGCGATTGTGGATGTGTACAGGGATGAGACGGATGACGGGGAGGCAGGGATATCACAGGCGGAGGCGGCAGTGCTTATAAACGGCATGGCTTGGGCGGACGTCGTGGCTGTCGGCCCCGGACTCTCCATGTCGGGAAAGGCGAAATCACTTCTGGAGCTGGTGTTGGAGCACTGTGACAGGCCGCTCGTCGTGGACGCGGATGCGCTCAACATCCTGGCGCAGAATCCAAAGCTGCTCAGGCAGTTTGCCTGCGGGCACAGAAGAAATGACAGTGATGTCATATTTACGCCGCATCTGGGGGAATTTTCCCGGTTGCTGCAGTGCCCTGTGGCACAGCTCAAGAAGGATATCATTGGCAGCTGCAAGGCATTTACCAAAATGTACGACGTGTCCCTTGTGTGCAAGGACGCCCGGACGCTTGTGGCCAAACGTGGGAAGCTGACCTACCTCAACGCCAGCGGAAACGACGGCATGGCGACGGCGGGGGCGGGGGATGTGCTCACAGGAGTCATAGCAGGGCTTCTGGCGCAGGGCTGCAGCGGGTTTGAGGCGGCGGTGATGGGCACCTACGCGCACGGCCTTGCAGGGGATGCGGCGCGGGCGGAGACGTCCGCATACTATATCATGGCGCAGGACATCATCAAGGCGCTCGGGGAAATTCAGAGGGAACAGTCAGGAGAGGGAGTATATGAGACATTGTGACAGGGCTTGGGCGGAGATCGATCTGGATGCACTGCTCTTTAACGTGAACAGCATCAGGGAGAGGATAGACGAAAAGACAAAGATTATAGCAGTTGTGAAGGCGGACGGGTACGGGCACGGCGCCAGCCAGATTGCACGGCTGCTCGAGGGCGAGGAGCGGGTGTGGGGCTATGCGGTCGCGACAGCGGAGGAGGCGTTCGCCCTGCGGGGCGACGGGATACGCAAGCCGGTGCTGGTGCTGGGTTACACGTTTCCGGACAGCTATGAGCGGATGATCGAACTGGACGTGCGCTCCACGGTCTTTACTTGTGAGACCGCCTGCGCGCTGTCCGACATCGCAGTGAAGGCGGGCAAAAAGTGTATGGTCCACCTGAAAGTCGACACCGGGATGTGCAGAATCGGCGTTATGCCCGACGGGGAAGGTGTGGCGCTGGCACAGCAGATCGACGCGCTTCCCGGCCTGGAGATGGAAGGGATCTTTACGCATTTTGCGACGTCGGACGAGGCCGACCTGACGAAGGCGTATCGACAGCTGACACTGTTCAGGGAATATGCTGCGCGCGTCGAGGAGACACTGCAGAGGACGATTCCGATGAAGCACTGCTCAAACAGCGCGGGGATTGTACGGATGCCGGAGGCGGATATGGACGCGGTGCGCGCGGGGATTATCCTGTACGGACTGTGGCCTTCGGACGTGGTGCAGGCGGACGCGGGGATTGCGCTCAGGCCGATGCTTTCGTTCAACTCAAGCGTCGTGTATGTCAAGACCGTTCCGGCGGGGCAGGAGATCAGCTACGGAGGCACTTACACGACGACAAGAAAGACGAGAGTCGCAACTATCTGTATCGGCTATGCCGACGGATATCCGAGAAGCCTCTCGAACATTGGGCATGTGCTCATCCGGGGACACAGAGCGCCGATCCTCGGGCGGGTGTGCATGGATCAGTTCATGGCTGACGTCACGGATATCAGTGCGCCTGTGCGCGTCGGGGAGAAAGTCACGCTGATCGGCAGGGATGCAGACGCGCACATCACCATGGAGGAGCTGGGCGAACTTTCGGGCAGGTTCAACTACGAGCTTGCCTGCGATATCGGAAAGCGCATTCCGCGCGTCTACAGGTTAAACGACACACTGATCTGAGCGCATAAACATGAAAATTTTGCTTGTCAACTGTATAAAAAATTCTGTGCTGGAAAAAATAGTATCATACAAATAAAAGAATAGATTCTATTCTGTGGACAGAGGTGTATGATGATGAAAAGAGGAGATATTTATTATGCAGATTTAAGACCCGTGGTAGGCTCGGAGCAGGGCGGCGTCAGGCCGGTGCTGATTATACAGAATGATGTGGGAAACAGGCACAGCCCGACCGTGATCTGTGCGGCGATCACATCGAAGATGAACAAGGCGAACCTGCCCACACATATCGAGCTGAACGCGGGAAATTACGACATGGTGAAAGATTCGGTGATACTGCTCGAGCAGCTGCGGACAATCGATAAAAAACGTCTGAAGGATAAGGTGTGCCATCTGGACTCCCCGATTATGCAGAGAGTCAACAGAGCCTTGCAAATCAGTCTTGAGCTTGATACATAAGGCTGGATATTGACGTTTTTTATGATAGATGATATATTAGAGAGGTGTGGCCTGCCATTTGGCGGGTTACGCCTTATTAAGATTGATAAAATAAAGGAGAGAAGTAAGAGATGGACGATGGAGGGGCTTCGGCCTGTAGTGTGATCTTGTTTCTGGTGATGCTTTTTGTCGAGGCGGTGCTTGTCGGTTTTGGCAAGGCTATCAACCTCATGAACGAGAAGGAAATCGAGCGCAGGGCGGAGGAGGAAAAGGACAAAAAGTCGATTCTGCTGCACCGGATTGTCGAGCGTTCCACAGTGTATGTCAACTCCATACAGATGATAACGACGCTGATTGAGCTGGTGATGGGATACTTTTTCCTGCCCAGATGGGCAGCTTCGCTCAAGAGACAGCTTGGCGGACGCGCATTTTTGCAGGATGTGGATGATGCGGTTCTGGGATGGGCGTCCCTGATACTCGCGGCGTTTCTGCTCATGTATGTGATGCTTACATTCGGATTTCTTCTGCCCAAAAAGATTGCGCAGAAGTATCCCGACGCGTGGGCGTACCGCTTTATACGCCACATACAGTTTCTGCGCACGGCACTCTATCCGCTGACAAAGATTGTAGCGGTCTCCGCCAACGGGCTTCTGATGCTGTTCGGCCTGAGAAACACGGACGAGCAGTCGGATGTCACGGAGGAGGAGATTATTTCCATGGTCAATGAAGGGCATGAACTCGGCGTCCTCGAGGCCGGAGAGGTGGAGATGATCACGAACATATTTGAGTTCGGCGACAAGAAGGCAAGCGATATCATGACGCACCGCAACAACATCATGGCGATCGACAGCACGACGCCGTTCATGGACGCGCTCGGATTTATGCTCAAGGAGAGCAACAGCAGATATCCGGTCTACGAGGAGAATCTCGACCATGTGATCGGCGTGCTGTACCTGAAGGATGCCATGCGCATACATACCTCTGACGAGAGCCTGAACCAGCCGATCGGGACTGTGGAAGGGCTTTTCCGGGAAGCGGTGTTTGTGCCGGAAACCAAGAATATCGACGACCTGTTCCGCAGTATGCAGTCCGGGAAAAATCAGATGGTCATCGTCATGGACGAGTACGGCCAGACGTCGGGGCTTGTGACCATGGAGGACATTCTCGAGGAGATTGTCGGCAACATTATGGACGAGTACGACCCAGAGGAGAACCATATTGAGGAGAAGGGCGAAAATGAGTATGTCATTGAGGGAATGACGAAGCTTGAGGATCTGGAAGAGCGCTTTGACATCACGTTTGGGGAGACCGAGTTTGAGACGTTGAACGGGTATCTCATATCCAAGCTTGACCGCATCCCGGACGAGGACGAGAATTCTGAGGTTGCGGTGGACGGGTACACATTCAAAATTGTGAAAGTGGAAAAAAATGTGATACAGTCCGTTCTGGTCAGAAAAGTGGAGCACACAGAGCAGCCGGAGCCGGAGAAGGGGGACAACACCTCTGAAAATAGATAGCAGTTGAGAAAAAGGAGAGATAGAATATGTCAGGACATTCAAAATTTGCGAACATCAAGCACAAAAAGGAGAAGAACGACGCGGCGAAGGGAAAAATCTTCACGATCATCGGGCGCGAGATTGCGGTTGCTGTGAAGGAGGGCGGTCCGGACCCTGCCAACAATTTCAAGCTTGCACAGGTGATCGCGAAGGCGAAGGCGAACAACATGCCCAACGATACCATCGACCGCGGGATCAAGAAGGCAGCAGGGGATGGCAATGCGGTAAACTATGAGCATGTTACATACGAGGGGTACGGGCCCAGCGGCATTGCGATTATCGTTGAGGCGCTGACTGACAACAAGAACAGGACCGCGGCAAACGTCAGGAGCGCGTTCACGAAGGGCAACGGAAGCATTGGCACACAGGGCTGCGTGTCATTCATGTTCGACGAGAAGGGACAGATTATCATCGACAAGGAAGCCTGTGATATGAGTGCGGACGATCTCATGATGACAGCGCTCGACGCAGGTGCGGAGGATTTCTCGGAGGAGGATGACAGCTTTGAGATTCTGACAGCACCGGAGGATTTTGACACAGTATACAAGGCGCTGCAGGACAACGGGATCGAGATGGCGAGCGCCGAAGTCACCATGATACCGCAGAACTACGTCGCGCTCACGGACGAGAATGCAGTCAAGAATCTGAACAAGACACTCGACATGCTCGACGAGGACGATGATGTGCAGGCGGTGTACCACAACTGGGAGGAGTGACGGGTGGTAGTAGTACGAAACGAAAACTTCTCCCTGCCGCAGATCTGTGAATCCGGTCAGTGTTTTCGCATGAGGCAGGACAGCGGCAGCAGGTTTCATCTCGTCGCGCTGGGACAGTATCTTGAGCTGGAACAGCGCGGCGGCACTGTCTCGCTGGACTGCACGCAGGAAGCGTTCGACGCACTCTGGAAGGATTATTTTGATCTGGAGACAGACTATGCCCAGATCATAGCCGGCATCGACAGCAGCGATGCGTATCTGTCGGCGGCTGCAGAGCACGGAAAAGGTATCCGGATACTGCATCAGGACTTGTGGGAGACACTGATATCCTTCCTCATTTCTCAGAATAACAATATCTGGCGCATACAGAACAGCATACGGACCCTGTGCAGTCAGTATGGCGAGAAGAGAATCGCTGCAAACGGCAAAATTTATTATTGCTTCCCCACGCCGGAGGCGTTGGCCGGCGTATCGCTGGACGATCTGAATACCTGCGGTCTGGGCTATCGGAGCAAGTACATTCTGCAGACTGCCAACAGTGTCTGCCGCGGTACGCTTGACCTAGAAGGGGTCAAGGCGATGGACTATGCGGAGGCCAGGAAGGAACTGCTGAAACTGTACGGTGTCGGCGTGAAGGTCGCTGACTGCATCTGCCTGTTTGCGCTGCGCCAGACGGACGCGTTTCCGAGGGACACCCACATCAACCAGGTGCTGGCGGCACAGTATCCTGACGGATTTCCGCTTGAGCGGTACGGGAAGCACAGCGGAATCCTTCAGCAGTACATATTTTACTACGATTTAAAGCAATGACAGGGTGCGCCTTGCCGCGCGGAGCACGCCTGAAAAAAATATGTGAAATAAATCTAAATAATATTTGAAAAAACTATTGACGTATGCCTGATTTGTGATATAATCGAGATGTGCAATTAAATATACCCGAACAGTCTGGCACACAATAATAGAGGCTGGAGGGAGGTTAGGTGTGATAGCATGTCAAATGTAATCGTTAAAGAAAACGAGACTTTGGATAGCGCTTTACGCAGATTTAAGAGAAGTTGCGCTAAAGCCGGAATTCAGCAGGAAATCCGTAAAAGAGAGCATTACGAAAAGCCAAGCGTAAAACGCAAGAAAAAGTCCGAAGCAGCTAGAAAGCGTAAATATAATTAATGTATATTAATTGAATCAAAGTCCTTGGCTGTCATTGCCAAGGATTTTTGCGTGAGGAGGGAATGCGCGTGTTGGATAAGATAGCGATGTGGATGGATGAACACCAGGTGGCAGGGTATGACATGTATCATATCATTGCCTGTTTTTTCCTTTTCAGTATCATCGGATGGATGGTGGAGTCCGTATATATGTCATTTTGCAACAAAAAGATTACCAACAGGGGCTTTATGACAGGCCCTTACTGCCCGATTTACGGGGTTGGGGCGACTTTGGGATATATCATACTGCATCCGCTGGCACACAACATTGCTGTGCTGTACATAGTCGGCGCCTTGCTTGCCACAGCGTTTGAGTTCCTTGTCGCAAAGCTGATGATGAAGCTGTTTGGTGAGTTCTGGTGGGACTACAATAATAAATTCTGCAACTACAAGGGAATGGTGTGCCTGGAGAGCACGCTTGCGTGGGGCCTGTACGCGGTGATTATCATCACGTTTCTGTTTGAGAAGGTGATCGGTTTTATCGACAGATACCCCAAGGCGTGGGGGCTTAAGACGATCGCGCTGATCTTTGCGATGGGCATTCTGGATTTCGGTTACCATTTCTCCATGTCGGTGAAACTGGACGAGGAGACGAGAGAGGAACTGATGGAGAAGAAGGAGGAGATCGTCGACTTCTGTCACAGACTGATCAGAAGATAGGCAGCGCACTGAGGAGGAAGTGAATTAAAAGTCATATAACAGGGCAGATCCGCATAGATTTCCTATAAGTAAGATATGAGGTCTGCTTTATGAAATCTGTCAGGAAAAAAGGATATAGAATCTTGGCGGCAGTGATCTTGATTGTCGTTTTGGTACAAAGTACAGTGTGGGCGGAGGAGACAGCGCAGAGTACAACCATAAATTCTTCGGCTGTCAGCCTGCAGACGCCGTCGGCGATACTGATGGAGGCATCCACAGGCACGGTGCTGTTTGAGAAAAATCCGGATGAGATGCGCAGTCCGGCGAGCATCACGAAGATCATGACACTGCTGCTCACGTTTGAGGCGCTCGAGAAAGGCAGGATAAAGCTGGAGGACGAGGTGAGCACAAGCGCCTACGCAAAGTCCATGGGCGGCTCCCAGGTATTTCTGGATGAGGGCGAGGTGCAGACAGTTGACACGCTGATCAAATGTATTGCGGTGGCGAGCGGCAACGATGCGTCGGTGGCGATTGCGGAGTACATCGCGGGGAGTGAGCAGGAGTTCGTCAATATGATGAACGAGAAAGCGGCCCAGCTCGGGATGACAAACACGCATTTTCTCGACTGCTGCGGGCTCAGCTCAGACAGTGCGCACCACACCACGGCAAGGGATGTGGCGGTCATGTCGCGGGAGCTGATCACACGATATCCGGAAGTCTATAACTACACCAGGATCTGGATGGAGGACATCACGCATGTGACCAGCCGGGGAAGCCAGCCCTTTACGCTTTCGAGCACCAACAAGCTGTTGAAACAGTATCAGTGGACGACTGGGTTAAAGACCGGTTCGACCAACACGGCGAAGTACTGTTTCAGCGCGACTGCAAACAGAAACGGCATCGATCTGATCGCCGTTATCATGGGGGCGCCCGATCCGAAAGTGCGCTTTTCGGAGGCGCAGGTACTTCTGGACTACGGATTTGCAGTCACCAGACTGTATGTGGATGAGAATAAACAGATGCTGGGTGACATTCCCGTGACAGGCGGAAAGGTCGACCGGCTCGCCGTGGAACCCAAGGGAGCGTTCCGGTATCTCGATGTCACAGGTGCGGATTTCAATCAGATACAGAAACAGTATCTGTTTGCCGAGACGGTGACAGCGCCTATAGAGCGGGGGACGGAGGTTGGTTATATCAGTTACAGCCTCAATGGCAAGGAGCTTGGAAGAATGCCGATCATCGCTTCTGAACCGGTGGAGAAAGCATACTTTGTCGATCATCTGCGGAAACTGCTGGTCAAATATCTGATATAGAAATAGAATGCGTGGGTTCTGGACTCATCAGGACAGGAGAAAATTAGAAATATGCATGACTTGATTGGAATGATGATACTGGTTATCGTGATAGCTGGCGCTGCGCTGCTTGCAGTCGGCATTATTGATGGGAACCGGTTTGTGATTATGCGGGAGGAGTTTGTGCTCGCTGGCTTGTCAAAGGAGTGCCGGTTTGTGCTGATATCAGATCTTCACAACAAGGTTTACGGAAACAACAATGATAAGGTGATTGGCGCCATTCAAAAAATAAACCCGGATTTTATCATAGTGGCCGGCGATCTGGTCACATCGCAGGTCAGTGAGGATATGACGCCGGGAATCAGTCTGATGAATGCGCTCAGCCGCAGCTATCCGGTCTATTATGGCATGGTAAACCAAGAGTCCAAAATGCTGAGGGAGCCTGATCGGTTCGTCGGCAAGTACGAGCGTCTGATAAGGGCGGTTTCCAAC
>CAMWOK010000081.1 GCA_947175845.1 uncultured Lachnospiraceae bacterium
CCTTTTTCCAGAAAATCTTTTTTATTTTCCCCTTGACATTTCACCAAATTGCTTCACAATGAGTTGGTTGTTCATATTGTTCCCTGTTTTATCCTTTTACTGCGCCCACAATAACGCCCTTGGTAATATATTTCTGGGCAAAAGGATAGAGCAGAATAATAGGGCCGATCGTGACACAGATGGTTGCCATCTTGGTGGTTTCCAGCGGGATGTTGATGTTGTATCCCAGCGAGGCGTTGGCCTGGTTTGCGATAAACTGTACGTTGGCGAGCATGTTGTAGAGATAGTACTGCAGCGGGTAGAGCTGCTGCCGGTTCACAAACATCAGCGCCAGGTAGTAGTCATTCCAGTAGCTTAAGGCGTAGAACAGCCCTACAGTCACCAGGCCGACCTTGGCCAGCGGAAAATAGATAACCCGGAAAATCCTCAGGTAGCTCGCTCCGTCAATCTTGGCGGCCTCCGCCAGTTCCTCCGGGATGGACTTGAAGAAATTGCGCAGCAGAAATACATTGAATGCATTCATGCAGCAGGGCAGGATCAGTGCCAGAAAGCTGTCGGTCAAATGATAATATTTTGTGCACATAATGTACCAGGGCAGCAGGCCCGCAGAGAAAATCATGGGAATGTACAAAAACATGTTCAGGGCGCTTCTGGGCTTAAATTCCCGCACGTTCAACACGTAGGCAAAGGATGCGGAGATCACGACGGACAGCAGCGTTCCTGCCACGGTGACAGCGATGGTGACACAGTAGGCGTTGAGAATGTTTTTTCCAAGCGAACCCAGGATAGTTTGGTACGCCTCCAGGCTGAACTGCTTTGGAATCACGCGGTAGCCGTGGACGGTGACCGCCACTTCCGCGGAGAAGGAAGTTCCCACTGCCAAAAGCAGCGGATAGAGGCATACCACGGCAAACAGACCGATAAAGAGATAGAAAAATATCTGCAAAAACCGGTCGGATGCAGATGGTTTTATGTGGTTTCTGCCTTTGTTTTTTACAGTTGTTTCAGTCATGATATCCTCCTAAAATAAACGGTATTCTTTGTCAAATTTTCCGACGAGCCAGTTTGAGAACAGCACAAGAGCAAATCCGAACATGGACTGGTAAAGTCCGACGGCGGAGCCCATGACAAAATCACCCATGCCGATAACCGAACGGTACACGTAAGTATCTATGATATCCGTGGTTTCGAGCAGCATGGAGGACAGGTTGGTGATGGACATCATCATGGTCAGATCGCCGCTCATAATTTTTCCGATGGACAGCAGAAACAGGATGATGATCGTAGGTTTTAAAAGAGGAAGTGTGATGTAGCGGATGCGCTTCCACAGATTCGCCCCGTCCACCTGGGCCGACTCGTACAGGGAGGTGTCGAAACCGGCGATGGTGGAGAAGTAGATGATGCCGCTGTATCCTGCGCCTTTCCAGATATTGCAGAGGGTGAGGATAAAACGCCAGTATTTGGGGTCGTTGTAGAAATCCACGCGCTCCATGCCCAGCCGGACAAGCACGTTGTTGATGGTGCCGCCGTCGTAGTTTAGAAGTGCGCGCAGAATGCCGCCTGCCACAACCCATGAGATAAAGTAGGGCATGATGGACAGGGACTGTGTTATTTTGAGATATTTTTTGTGGCGGATTTCGTTGAACATCACCGCCAGCATCACCGCGACGGCAGTGCCGAACACCGTGTAAAAAAGATTGAGGATAATGGTATTCTGGGTTGCTCTCCACGCCTTGGAAAAGTTGGAGAAAAAGAATTCAAAATTTTTGAAGCCAACCCAGGGACTCCCAAAGATTCCATCTTTATAATTGTAATCTTTGAAGACAATGACAAGGCCGCTCATGGGGATATAGGCAAACATCAGAGTGAGCGCTATTCCCGGGAGCGCGAGCAGCCAAAGCTGATAATATTTCAGAAAATGACCCAAAATGCGGCCATGGGGGCGGGGACTCCCGCCCGGATTTTGTTTTTGTCGAGATGCGGACATCATGGCAATTCCTCCTTACATTTTCGTGTAAGGTGAAATTATCATGCGTCTGCAAGGGTTTCAATCCAAACTATTTGTGATAGTGAAAAATTCCTGCAAAATGCCGATATCAAATTTTTTTACTCCTGTAAAAACATTGTACTGCGGGCACTTTTTTTGCGGAACTGGCCTGGTGTGATGCCATATTTTTTCTTGAAGGTCGCCGTGAAGTAGGAGGCGTTGGAGTACCCGACCATCTCGCAGATTTCCTGGATACTCTTGTTCTGCTCCCGCAGCAGGATCTTTCCGGCCTCCTCGATGCGTAGGGTGGCAAGGTAATCGGGGAATGCATATCCGCTGCGCTCGTTGAAGAGCCTGCTGAAGTAGGACGGTGTGATGTGGAACTGTTCTGCGATAAACTGCGCGCTGATGTTGGGGTTTGCATAGTTTGTCCGCAGATACTGAAGCGCCTGGTCAACCACGTCCTCGCGCTCTCCCTGCCTTGCCTTGTCGAGCGCGCTGCACACCTTGTCGAGCATCCTGGAAAACCATTCCCACGTGTCGTCCAGATAGTCGTACGCGTCGAGCTGTGCACGCAGTTTCTCGTAGTCGGACAGGGACAGCGTGTCGAAGTAACAGTTCAGGGAGTTATAGTATCTGAGCATCTCCCCAGACATGTTCAGCAGGGTCTCCCGCGCAGACTGAATGGAGCACTGTTTCAGCTCCTTGATGATGACAAGGTATTCTTCCCGGAATTGTTCCCGGTCGCCTTCTTTGAGCCGCAGAAGCAGATTTTTGGTGTCGGCGCTGCCTGTGCCGTGAAGTGCCCTCTGCGCCATCTCCTCCTCGGTGATGATGGCGTCAATGCCGTACATGTAGCGGTATGCAGTGGCGGCTCTCGCCATGCGGTACATGGCCGCCAGATCCCCGAATCCTGTTTTCTCGCTGCTGATTCCGGCGTCCAGACCGATGTACACAAGTTCCCTTGTGACGGAAAAAATTTCTCTGATTTTTGTGCAGAGCAGTTCCGGCAAAACGGGTTCTTCCATAAAAAGCAAAACGGCTGTGTACTCCTCGTCGACGGGATGGACCAGGACATCTCCCAGAGGCTTCATCACCTGTTCCGTGACGCTGGTAATGGTCTGCAGGGCAAATGTGATGGCATCCTCCGTGTGGTTTTCGTGCAAATCTTTCATATCGCTGATGCGCAGACAGACGGCCCGGCTGTGTATTCCGGGCTTTCCATATGTTTCCTCCACCCACTCCGGCAGTTTTGACTGCAAGGATGTGCTGCTCAGATAATGTGTTAGCTCCTTCTGTTCTCTTAAAAGGTTCATGTCGCTCACCGTCTGGAACATGGTGCGGAATGTCTGGACAATGCTGGAAAGTTCCGTGTTTCCAATGCGGCCGGATATGGATTCCAGCGTCTGTCCGGCCGCGTTTGCGGGGTCGGTGGTCCGGATGACGGCGTCGATGGGATAGTAGACCCAGTTGGACATCCCAAAGGCGAACAGAAGTAACAGCAAGACCAGCAGAAGCACGATACCGATAAAGGTAAAGCGCATCTGATTGATGGATACAGCCACATATTTATATGGAAGAAAATGCATGAGGTAGAAGCCGTTTTCCATATTGACACAGGAAACGAGAAACCTGTGACCGGAAAGCTGCAGCACTTCTGCCTGGCGGAGTCTGCCGCTTTCCGGAGCGGCCAAAAAGGATGGAAGCGTGAGCTGTTCTCCTTTGGCATACCCCTCTCCGCAGGCATAGATTACAGTTCCTTGGGCATCTGCGAGCAGATACTGCTCTCCGCCGAGCAGTGAGGGAAAGATTTCATCCATGGCCTTACCGATGTCCATGCTGATGAGAATGCCGCTGTTCTTCTCGCCGGTGTGCGGATTGAGTTCCCCGTCCGTGAGGTACAGCAGGGTTTGGCTCTTTCCGTAAATATCAATATAGTACTCAGCGCCGTACGCGCCAAAACGGCTCTGATGGAACGTTTCAATCATCATCTGATCCGCAGATTTTCCCAGTGGATAGGCAGGATTGCTGCATTTGATCAGATAGTCGCTCCCCTTTAGGACATAGATGGACTGAAACAGCGGTTCGACCGTGACCATATTCAGGACTTCCCGCGCGGCGATGTTCATGTCACTGTCCCACGAAAAAGTGTCCTTGGCAAGCGCTTTTTGGATGTAGTTGTCATTTCTGAGCACCTTCATGGTGTTTGACATCCG
Organism: uncultured Lachnospiraceae bacterium; assembly: GCA_947175845.1. Lineage (GTDB taxonomy): Bacteria > Bacillota > Clostridia > Lachnospirales > Lachnospiraceae > COE1. The sequence continues at coordinate 4,204 of CAMWOK010000081.1, forward strand.
GTCAATCATGTTGTTCACAATCAGGGAGGACGCGTAGAGCATGCTGCTGTCATTCTGTTTTTCCGACGCAATGCGGTTTGACTTAAACCAGTAAAATCCGCCGATACATGCAAAAAAGATGCAGATGGCCGGCAGAATAAACACAGCGCGAAACATATTCATAAATATTTTCTTTCCACGGTATCGGTCGAACAGGCTTTTAAACATATGTGCTCCTTTCGCGTTTGATGACATTTTTGTACAATTATCCTACCATTTACAGCGCAGAATAACAATGACAGATTTTTACAGTAATATCAAATTCCTGACTATACAATCCCCATATTATGGAATATAATGAATTACAAAGGATGCAAGTTTTTCTTGCGGTAGACGACAGAGCGTGAGGGGATTTTTGCAGAGCCTTGCGGACAGACAGAGTAGAATGTGGAGGGAGAGCGATGGGGACAGGCAGTGTGGTATTATCGAAAATTGAACAGAACGTGTCAAAGGTCATGATCGGCAAGCAGGATGTGACGAGACTGCTTCTGGCAGCGATCGCGGCGGGCGGGCATGTCCTGCTCGAGGACGTTCCGGGGACGGGCAAGACGGTGCTTGCGCGTGCGCTCGCAAAGTCGATGGGCTGCGGCTTTGAGCGGGTGCAGTTCACGCCGGATCTGCTCCCGAGCGATGTGACAGGACTGTCATTTTTTAACCAGGAGAAGGGCGCGTTCACCTTCAGGGAGGGGCCGGTGTTCACGAACATCCTGCTGGCGGACGAGATCAACCGCGCCACGCCGCGCACCCAGTCGAGCCTGCTCGAGTGCATGGCGGAGGGACAGGTGACGGTGGACGGGGAGACGCGCGTGCTCGAGGCGCCGTTTTTTGTCATTGCCACGCAGAATCCGGTGGAGACGATCGGCTGTTTTCCGCTGCCGGAGGCGCAGCTTGACCGCTTTCTCATGAAGATACAGATGGGCGGGCTGAGCATGGAGCAGGAGCGCGCGATGATAGACCGCTTTATCACCGCGGAGCCGCTCGCGGAAATCGGCGCGGTGTGCAGCGCGGAGGATATCAGAAGTCTCCAGGAGCAGTGCCGCGAAGTCCACGTGCACGACGACCTGCGGGACTACATCGTGGCGCTGGTGCAGGCGACCCGAAAAAATAAGGCGGGTGTGAGTCCGCGCGGGACGCTCGCGCTCCTGCGCGCGTCGCAGGGGTATGCGCTGGTGCACGGGCGGGATTATATCGTGCCGGAGGATATCAAGGAGGTGGCGCACTGTGTGCTGTGCCACCGCCTGATCGGTGAGTTTGACGACATACAGAAATCAGCGGCGGTGACGGGAATTTTAAACAGCGTGGCACTGCCGACAGAGGATTGGAAAAGATGATCATTGTGTTATTGCTGGGAGTGCTGACCGTCAGTGCCCTGTGGGAGCTGTATTACCGACACCGGTGGGCGCAGGATGTCAGCGTGAGGCTGTGGTTTGAGACGGACGCAGTGTACGCGGGACAGGAGACAAAGCTCTACGAGGTGATTGAGAACCGCAAACACATGCCGGTCCCGGTGCTCGAGGTGGGCTTTCACACCAGGAGGGAGCTTGACTTTGCGGATGTTGAGAACACGAACGTCAGTGACTTTCTGTACAAGAGGGATGTGTTTTCGGTGCTCGGCAGACAGAAAATCACAAGGGAGATTCCTGTGAAGTGCACGAAGCGCGGGCGGTATCTTGCGAGTGACGCGGACATCACTACGCACACCCTTTTATATAGGAAGCATTACAGCAGGGCAGTCGGGACGCAGGCAGAGATTTATGTGTATCCAAAAATGACAGATGTGTCAGAAATCGAGACCGTGTGCGAGCGAATGCTGGGGACACTGCAGTGCGCAAAGAGGCTTTACGAGAACCCGTTTGCCTTTCGGACTATCCGCAGTTATACTGCGGACGACCCCATGAAGACCATCAACTGGAAGGCGAGCGCAAAGACAGGCGCCCTCATGGTCAACACGTTCGACTCCGTGCGCTCCCAGAAGGCAATGATCTTTCTGGATGTGGAGGACACGGGCATCCTCAAATACGAGGATCTTGTGGAGGAGAGCATTGCGCTTGCGGCGACGGTGATGCGCAGGCTGCTGCGCCAGAATATTGAGACCGGATTTGTCTTTAACGGCAACAGCAGCGCGGTGTTTCTGCCGTCAAACAACAAAGGAAACCGCATTGTCCTCGAGCGTATGCTCGCGGAGTACGACAAAGAGGACGGTGCGGAGACGTTCGGGCCGCTTGTGGAGCGGCTCTTTTCGGATACTTTTCGAAAAAATCCGCTCTCTGAGGACACCCTGCTTGTGTTTGTCACCAAAAACTGGAACGACGCGCTTGCGGCGCGCGTCGGGGCCTGTGTCGGAGAGCACAAGGCGCTGGTTGTCGTTCCCGTGCTGCGCGGCGAGAGGGAGTCTGTCAGAGCGTTTGCAAATCAAAAAGAAAATGTGCACGTGCTGGTGAGGGAGGTGGAGCGCACATGACAGGAAGACGCTGTCTCAAAGGGATGGAATATCTGCACGCGACGCTGTTTTTTGCCATGTTTCTCCCGCTGATCTACGCGGTGGCAGCGTGGACAGAGCCGCGGGGAACCGGCGTGCTGTATCTCAAATGCCTGCTGATAGCAGTTCCGGTCATCGTCACAGAGCGCATCGCTGCGCAGGTGAAAAGCGCTGTGTTGTACCTGCTTTGTGGCGCGCTGCTGTCCGCGGGGATGGGCGGGATCATCTGGCTCGTGACGTTTTCGGCTGCGCAGGATTCGGCTGTGGGGCTGCGAGAAAAGTGTGATTGTGCCGTGATGATCGCAGAGACGGTTTTTCTTGTCATAAAGCGCTTTGCGGACAGAGTGCAGGCGGCAAAATGGCAGCGCGAGGAGCCGCTTGCTGCGCGGCTGGTCAGTTTTCTGGACCGCCCGGCAGGGGGGCTTGTGTGGTATTTTACGGCGCTGTATTTGGCAGGCATCTGTCTGAATGCCAAAACGCTTTGCGACTGCGCGTTTTACAGTGCGGCTGTCTACGTGTTTCTGGTGATTTTTTATGAATATTTCAGTGCGGTTTCTGCCTATCTCGAGATGAACAGACGCACGAAGGGGATTCCGAAGCGGCGTCTGTACCGGGTGAGTTTCTCCATGCTGCTCGCGTTCACGGCGCTGCTTCTGACGGGGATGCTCCCCGCGGTTCTCCTCGCCGGGAAGCGGCAGTACACAGATGTCCGCAAATGGTTTGCGGATGTGGAACCGGTGCCCTTTGAGTATATGGATGCTCCACAAATGCCGCCTGAGCCGCTGGTGAAGCCGGAGTGGGTGGAGATCCTCAACGACAGCGCGCCGCCTGCGGAGCCATCAATGCTTGTGAATGCAGTATTTTTTGCGCTGGGAACCATCTGTGTGCTGGTGTTTCTGTACGGTGTGTTTCTGCTGATACGGCAGGCGCTGCGGGACTTTCGGGACAGTAGGGACGAGAACGGCGACCTCGTTGAGGAGCTTGTGGACGAGCGCATTCAGAGGCAGCGGGAAGTCTTCTTGCGCAGGAAAAAAAATGGTGCGCAGAGCGAGGCGGAGCGCGTCCGGCGCAGGTACCGCCAAACGATACGCAGGCACCGCAGGGAGCGGCCGGCGCCGTTTGAGTCGCCGTCTGAAATCGAGAAGTACGCGGGTCTTGGAGACGACGATCAGATGCGCCAGCTCCATAGGGAATACGAGCAGGTCCGCTACGGGAAGCTGCAGCAAAAATTATGAAATTAAAGAATATCCTGCGAATGGCTTGCACAAAACCGCAATTTGGATTAATATAGCTTTTATACAGTAAAATATCTGAGGAAATGGACAACAAAACTGCAGACTGAGATTGCGAAAGAGGTTATTGAATGAATCGTAAGAAAAAAAGAGGCGGCACTGAGGTGGCATTCCGGCCCCAGACCATTATCGAGGCGAGATACGACCTCGACAGAAGGCAGAATGACATTCTGGATATCCTGCTCGGGATTGTGGGAGAGGGGGATGACACGGAGGAGAACACGCGCTATGAGATCAATATCGGCGATGTGAAGCATCTCTACAATTTACAGGATGAATCCAATGCCTACAACTATCTGCAGAAGGCGGTGAAGAAATTTGAGGGGCTTGGCTTCCGCCTGAAGGAGGACGAGGGGACGGACATCTACTACCCGTGGTTCAGCAAGATCAAGTACCAGAAAAAGCGCGGGGATGAGGGCAGGAGCAAGATTGTGCTCGATCTGCACCCGGAGGTGAAGGAGATGATAATATCCGCCAAGCAGGGGGCGTACTATCGCATTGAGTACCCGCTCAACCTCACCAAAAAGTATTCCAAGCGGCTCTACTATCTGCTGAAAGACAAGGAGACATTCAACGGCGGCGTCTTTGTGGTCGCCTTCGACGAGCTGCGCAAGATGATGAAGATACCGGACTCCTACGCGAACGGGAATGTCAAGCGTGAGATACTCGACAAGCCCTACGAGGAGATTAACGGAAACACGGATATCGCGTTTGAGTACGAGCTGATACACGAGAAGCTGCCGAGCGGACAGACGGGCATCAGCGCCGTCCGGTTCAAGGTCACGCGGGTCAAGAAAAACCGCACGATCGTCGAGTACGAGACGATTGAGCAGAACGGCGAGACGGTTGTCGCCACGGCGGATGAGCAGGAGATTATCGACCTGTTTGACTGCAGCCTCAAGGAGGCAAAGGACATTCTGCGCACGGCAAACGCCAATGACCGCACGCACGAGCAGCTGGTTGAAATTCTGTCGTACACGCTAAGAAAGCAGGTGGAGAACAAGGTCGGCTACGCGCTCACCATCCTGAAGAACGGATACAATGAACCGACGCGGCTTGACGGCGGGAAGAAAGGCTCTGCGTGGAACAACAAGGAGCTTGACACAGCGTACGCGCAGATGAATTTTGCAGATTTAGAGAAACAGATTTTGTCGAATTAGACTTTTCGCAGGAGGTTCTGGTGGAGCGCTTACAGGCAGTGAATATCGCAAGTTCATATGGAAAGAAGAAGGTGCTGTGCGCCGTGAATATCGCGGCGGGCGCGGGGCAGTGCGTCGGCATTGTCGGGACGAACGGATGCGGGAAATCGACGCTTCTGAACATTCTTGCCGGGCTGCGGAAGGCGGACAGCGGGGAGATTTATTTTGACGGGGCCCGCGCGCAGGGCAGACAGCCTTTTATCCGCTATGCGGGCTATGTTCCGCAGGAGAGCAGCCTGATACCAGAGCTGAGTGTGATGGATAATCTGCGGCTGTGGTACGAGGATGCAGACGCTCTGCGGCAGTCGCTCGAGCAGGGATTTCTGAGGGCGCTCGGCGTGGACCGGATGTGCCGCGAGAGGGCGGGAAAGCTCTCGGGGGGCATGAAAAAGCGCGTCAGCATCGGCTGTGCGCTTGCGGGAAATCCGCCGATTCTGATACTCGACGAGCCGGACGCGGCGCTCGACCTGCCGGGGAAGGCGGATATCAGGGGATATCTTGGCATGTATAAGCAGATGGGAGGCACAGTCCTCCTCGCCACGCATGATGAGATTGATTTGGAGCTATGTGACAGGGTGTTTGCCCTGAGTGGGGGCGTCAGCAAGGAGATTGACAGAACATTGCGGGGGGAGGATTTGCTGCGCCAGATTAAGGAGTGAAAAGTGGAAGATAACAACAGATTTGATACCAATACAGGCGATTTGGGCAGCGGAAGCCTGCTGTACGGCACAGAGCCGCAGCCGCAGGCGGACGAGAGCGGACAATCCGCCGCGTACGGAGCCGGACTGACGCCGCAGGAGAGCGCGCCCGCCCGCGCGGTGAAGCCGGATGCGGAGTGTGGAACGCAGTCGGAGCCAGCGCAGCAGACAGAACCAGCGGAAAGTGCGACGGGGTTACAGCAGACAGAGCCAGCGGAAAGTGCATCGGAGCCAGCGACGGGATTACAGCAGACAGAATCAGCAGAAAACGCACCGGATTCGGAGTCGCCAAACCAGCAGACAAAACTGACGGAAAGCGAATCAGCTCCACAGTCGAAAACAGTGTCATCAGTGCAACTGTCAAAACCGATGGAAAGTGAATCGGAGCCACAGCCGGATTTCGCGTCACCAGTACAGCAGACAAAACCAGCGGAAAGTGAATCGGTTTCACAGCGTCCACAGCAGTCAGAGCCGTCAATGCCAGTACAGCTGTCAAAATCAGCGGAAAGTGAATCGGTTTCACAGCGTCCACAGCAGTCAGAGCCGTCAATGCC
>CAMWOK010000082.1 GCA_947175845.1 uncultured Lachnospiraceae bacterium
CTCCTGTTTCTGCCGGCTGTGGCGCCTGCCTGACCTGCTCGTCGATATCGTTAATAATCTGCTCTATCTTCTGCACATCCTCATCACTGCCAAGCTTCTGGTAAACCGCTTTTGCTGACAGGTACTGTGACTTGGCCCCCCAGAGATCTCCAGCCTGCCGGCACGCCTCCCCCTGGCTTTCGTATTCCATTGCGGTATTGCGCTGCGTCTCCAGCTCCGCAAGCCCCGCATCGGCAGCATCCAGCTTCTCCTGTGCCATCTTCTGCCCGGCCTCGTCCGCCAGCTCTGCATATTTTGCCACAGCCATCGTGTAGTAAACCTTCGCCCCCACATAATCCATCTCAAGGCACAACTTATCCCCGGACACCACCAGTTCTGCGGCTGCGTTTCCCTCCTGAAGCTGGCTGGCTGCCGCTTCCTGCTCCTGGCTTACCAACTGTGCTTTCTCCTGGTAGAGTTTCTCCAGCGCATCCAGCGCACGCTGCTTTCCGTCCGTATCATGGATGGTGAGTGCGGTCTTCTGGGCGAGCAGATATTTTTCTTCCGCCGCCGCAAAATCTCCCTGATCCAGAAGGGTATCCCCCAGTGTTATGTAATCGTCAACAGCGAGAAACATACTGATATTATCCAGTTTCCTGTCCATGTAGTCTGTACCCACATTGTCCGCATACCTGGCGCGGTCCAACGCCGAGAGATAGTAGTCGCCTGCCGCCTCATAATCTTTTGCACTGTAGCTCTCATCTGCCAGCACCACAGTCTCTATCACAAACAGATACTCCTGAAGACGATTTTTCATATCGTTGTCTTTCAATTTCTTTGCCAGTGTCTGCGCCTCCTTGCATTCCTGCGCTGCCCTGACGTAATTTCCTGTGTTGATATATTCCACCGTGTTTGTGAAATGATAATTCATATCCTCGATGCGCTGCACCTTTTTCCGGTGCAGAAACCAGAAGACAACGCAGATGACAGTAACAATTACAATGACAATGACACAGACGATGATAATCTTTTTGATGCGCCTTCCCCTCTGCGGGTTGCGGTACACTTTGTTGACAAAAATAACTGCCAGCGTATAGTTGTCCAGATTTTCCGGCTGCCTTGAGAGCAGCACATCCTCGATGCTGTCAACGGTCCCCTGCACCTCGTTGTCCGCCTCGGCAAAAACATCGTCTAACTCCGCCTCGTCCACATTCTCCCAGATTCCCCTCGTATAGAGTGCAATCATATCTGTCTCCGCCAGTTTGATTTTCTTAGAGACAACCGGAGAAAATTTCTTCTGCCCCAGATACGTGTAGAGGTTGTTTCGCTCCTCATGGCGCATCAGCTCATCTTTTGCGATCTTGTCCTGATCCAGCATTTCCTGGGCAAGTGACATATCCTTGGTCTGTATGAAAACAGTCCCGCCCCGATACATCCTCAGCCTGGTATTGCCGGCATACCCATATCGCATCTTCTGGTAATCAGTCACAACCACTGTGATGGACGCCTTCATCCGCGTGTCGCTGTCGCTTCCCAGCAGCACTCTGTTTGCCCGCATCAACAGTCTTTTTACTGTGCGTTTCGACATGGACGGCCTTGCCTGAAACTCCAAAATAATCGTCTCTATCGCAAGTTTTGCACTCTCCACGCCGGAAGTCTCCGTAATCCCATCCGCTATAACATAGCAGGCATACTCATCGAGTTCCACAGAACCAAAATAATCCTTATTCTCCAGCCTGCTTCCCTCTTCTGATATAAATCTCGCCTCAAAATCACTGTTTTGCTTTCTCATGCCTACTCTCCAATCCGAATCAGAATCACGCTCGCATTGTCCTTATCCCCGCTCTTTTTGTTGACTGCCTCCACCAAATCCAGCGCAATTTTCTTGCAGCTCTTTCTCTGGGAAAGACATTCCTCGAAGCAGCCTGATGCAACCCCCTCATACATTCCCTCACTGAAAACAGCCACAATATCATTCTTTTTCAACCGGATTGGCTCATCATAAAACGCGATCTCTTTAAAATCATCTCTCCCCAGGAAATTGTAAACCCTCTTTTCATGCAGCATCGCAAGCGCGTCCTCCCTTGTCAGAACGCCCTCATAATATTTGTCTTCAGCCAGCACATCCACCGTGTGGCCTGCCCCCAGCTGCACCAGTTCCCCATTGCGAAATACGGCGACGCGCACATTCCCGACAATCGCATAGAACAGAAATCCTCCCTGTATCATAACTGCGCTGACGGCTGCCATCCCTCTTCCTTCCTCCATCTGTTTGAGGATCTCCCTGTTCGCGGTCTGCAGTGCCCTGCGAAAAAAGTAGATTGGCGGATCCACAAAACTGTAATCCGCAAAGCTCTCCTCAAACACGCGTATCACTGTCTTGGCAGCAATCCTTCCGCCCGCCTCTCTTCCCATTCCATCTGCCAGAACAGCCAGAAGTCCCTGATCGCGCTCGACTACCGTAAAGTAATCTGCCTGTATCTCCCTGCTGCCGATCGTCTTGCAGGTTCCGGTTTCGTACCCTTTTCTATCCCGCCGCAGCGACAAAAGACAGCGGTATGCGACTGCCAGAAATAATAGTGCACTTAAAATGCAGATTGCGATATATGGGATGCTCATTTGTCCTCCTCCCACATGTAATGCTCTCCACAGAACGGTACAAACAAAAAGATGCTTGCCCCCATTTCGATCTCGTCATATATATTCAAAGGCTGTGGAAGATACACTGCCTCACCATTTAGATAGACAAGCCCGTTGCTGTCTCCTGGCAAAATCATGGTTTCCCTCTTTTTCGCGTCAAACGAGATTACTGCATGGTTTCTTCTTGCGATCTTGTTATCCCCCAAAATCTGGATATCCATGTCATCAGCCCTGCCGACAAAATTCTTTCCGTCCATGATCCGATAGTCTTTTCCTTTTCTAGGTCCTTTCACACACACGATCCAGCCGCACACCGGGTGCTCCTCCTCCAGAAACAGAATATCCTCTATCTCCTCCTGTGTCTTCTCCGCCGGCTTCTTCTCCTTTACCGCCGTCTCGATATTGCAGTAAGGACACACTGTCCCATACCTCCTGCTGGAAAACAGATGTCCATTCTGGCAGCGAATTAAATTTCCACTCATGTCTCTCGTCTCTCCTATCCGTTACTTAACCTGCAATTTTGTGTTTCCAATCAGTATCATATCCCCTGCATTGATTCTGCACAAATGCTCCCCAGACACCTGATAGATGTTCTGGTCGCCTGCATCCTGGATCCGCACACCGTTCATGCTCCCCAGATCCTCAATGTACCACTGCCCATTCGCATAGTTGAGCACTGCATGCTGGCGATCCACGAGTCCCCCATACTCAGTATTATACAAATTAATATCTACATTCTCCTGATGTACATCACGGCCAATCAGAACTGATGTTTTTCCTCCGATATGCCATGCGGCAATCTCGCTGCCCTCCTCATCCAGCAGCACTACCTCCTGTATCATCCTGGTATTCTTTCTCTTTCTTTTCTCCGTAGAAGTGGAGTCTGTCACCGCCAGCACCGCAAATCCTGCCAGAATCACTGCGCAGACAGCCACAAACGAATCTCTTTTCACGCCCTGTTCCATATATGTAAAACATAAAATGATAATTGCAGCGGCAAAACTGCAGATTATCAAATCCATGTATCTTTTTCTGTTCATTCCTCAGATTCCTTTCTTCACTTAAATCCCATATACCGCTCAAACAGACTGCTCACATCCATAGATTTAATGTTCTGCTGCTTTTCCGGTCCATTCTTTTTCTTCATGCTGCCCCCAAACATGAATTTCTCAAACTCCTTCTCTATGTCTCCCGGGTTGATAAAACCTGCGCCTGCCTGCGTCTTTGCACGCTTTGCGCTGCTTGCGTGCTGCTCGTTTTTCTGCGCTGCCTGTCTGTCATACGCCTCCCGTTTTTTTGCATCACTGAGAATCCGATATGCGTCACCGACCTGTTTAAAACGCTCCTCCGCATTCTTGTCTCCCGGGTGCGTATCCGGATGACATTCTTTTGCCGCTTTTCTGTATGCCTTTTTGATGGTCTCCTCACTGTCTCCCGGTGAGACCCCTAATACCTGATATGGATTCATGTCATCCCATCCCTCAATCTAGTCAGGGCACAGGCTGTCCGAAGCAAAGCTGACAATCTGTGCCCTGTGTTATTATGCTGAATAATTTCCTTCTACCGCTATCGAAGCGATTTTATCCTTCTTCTGCCTGAGCACCAAAGTAAATGTTCCTGTACCTGCAATGTCGCCAAACTCTTCCTTGTAATCGAGTACAAACGCGTTGGGGAAGCAATACTTTCTTTCCATAACGCTGCCTGCCACATGCTCAACAGTGACCTTCCTGTAGCAGTCTGCCTTCTCTGCAGGCACCACGGACCACAGCGCCAGTTTTCTTGTGCTGTCTGTGATATCCCCATCCAAAGCTGCCAGAATTTTGCCTGTGATGATCATCGTCGCACCGACATCCTTTGTTCTTGCATTGGAATCCAGCGGAATATCCGTGGTAACTGTTACACTTCTCACACATTCCTTGGCAATTTCAAAGCTTTCACTTCCGTCTACTTTTACTAAAAAAGACATAATTCCATCTCCCTTCTATTCTACTGGTTTATTCTCCATAACCGCCTTCGATTTTTACTGCGTCATTCTCGTCCTTCTTCTGCTTCATGTGAAGATAAAATTCTCCCACGCCGGACTCGTCATCGAGATGCTCCTCATACTCCATAATAAACGCATTGGGTATGATGTACTTTCTGACTACCTGTCCAGATGACACAACCTCAATCTCTGCGTTTCTGTAGCAGTCCGCCTGCTCAGACGGAACCTGTGACCACTTTGATAATCCCAGTGTTCCGTCCTCCCCATCTGCGCCTACCTTAAACAACATTTTTCCGGTAATCTTTACCGTAATTCCAAAGTCAGTCGCCCTGGCATTGGAATCTGTCGCGGAGTCAGAACTGAAAACGACTTTCTCAATCGATTTCTCATTCAAACTGATGTTTTCTGTTCCTCCGCTTACTGTCAATCTAAATCCCATGTTCTTTTCCTCCTTTTTTCTTGTGGATTTTATTTACAATGCACTGTCCTCACTGTTCACCCGGTTGATCTCTATCTCAAGATTCTTTACATTGCCGTTGAATGCGATATCCAACGTACAGTAGCCGGCCGCCTCATCAATCGAGTAGCGGATATCGTCCCCGTTGCCGATAATTGCGTTGATGCAGTCCTTTTTCTCCATCCACCTGCTCTTCTGGCTCGTAGGCTTGCTAGAGAAGAACTCAACGATATTCTCCTGCTTGAAATCGCTGGTTGCCAGCCGCATCACCCTCTGTATATAGGTCGTAACCTGCGTTTTGTATATCGGTTCATAGCTTTTTCCATCTGTGAGCAGATTGCGTGCTTTGTACACCATAACATTCTGTACACTCATATCATTCAACACTGCATTTTCCGAAGAAAATACAAATCCAAAACTCTTCCTGTTGATATCACCCTTGATATCATTGGTATATCCGGTAATCTCTTTTGCCATCGACGTGCGGACACGCAGTGCGTGATCGCCGGATTCAATATCAAACCTTACCCCGGGAAGCAGCGCGTCCACATTTCTCTTAAATATCTCTTTGAGATAGTCCGGACTCTGATACGCCGCTACCAGTCCTGCTGCCACATACGCCGCTCCAATGTATACCCCGTCAATCCAGATCTTCATGATATCTTCTTTTTCTTTGGACAGAGCCGCCGTGTTCTGTTCCGTGATATACATTTTATTATCCAGGATAACACCGGACTTATCTTTCGGAATCACTGTAAAATTGGGGATGCATGGAATCGCATACTCGCTGTATGGCTTCCCGATCAGCTGTGCGCACTTGTCTTCATACTTTTCAATCCCCTCTGTAGCCATGATATTGAAAGTCGTCTTGTCCCCTGTCTCATAGCTGAAGAAGCATTGTACCTCATAATCTTTCAACGCATCTAGGACACGAACCAGCGACTCCACTGTGTTCACATCCTCTTTCTCTACATTCTCATTTCCCTGAAAGCGCTGTCTCACCGTCTTCATCTTGGAATTGCTGTTCAGGGAAATTGATGGAAAGATCCCATACCAGATCGTATTCTCAAAATCATTCTTGGCATTGACAGTATTCAGGAAAGTGATCAGCCTTGGAATATTACTGCTCTTGGCCAGCATGTCATTGTTCACATTTGAGACGATCATCGTCGGCCGCATTCCCTTGCAGTTTTTCGGATACTGCTCAAAGAATGCCCACACGCCCATAATCTTTTCCACAAGAGGCTTTACTGTCTGGATAAAATCATCCTTGCTCCGCTTATAAAACTCAAGATAAGAGTTGTAATTCGCAACCTCCCTCTCGACATCCACGTTGCTCTCCATGGTGGACGCCAGCGGACAGAATGTGCGTGAAACCAGCGACATCACATACTCATTGCCATCCTCATTCAGATCCATGTAATCTTTTTCGATCGCCTGAATCAGTCCTGCGTTGGCGTTGTCATCGAGCACCATCAGTTCCTTTTTGCTTTCCTTGGGAGCCTCCAAAATCTTGAGTTCCCCGTGATCATCCATACTCAGGACACCCAGGCTTAATGGTTTCTCATCCTTTTTTACCTGCCCGTCACCCAGCAGCAGCCTTGTCTTAATATCCTCAATAGCGAGCGGAAGCATCGCCATCACATTATTATAATTGACGCTCGCCTCCTCAAACATCAGGTTGAGCTTATCCGCTATATCCAGCTTTTTCGGATCGCCTTCCTCGAGCTTTGCATACTCGCCGTATGTATACTGCAGCTCTTTTCTGTTCTGGCGTATATCATCCATGACCTTTTTGGGAGAAATCATGTCTGTCAGATTCTCAAACTTGAAATCCACATTGATGCTTCCCTCAACACGCTTTGTTTCCACGAGCGTCATCAGCATTTTGAGGTAATCATTCTGCCTGTTGAGATGAATTTCACTCAGCAGATCTTCATCAATATTTTCTGGCTTTTTCAATGTATAAATAACCTTCTGATTATTTGCGTCGAAATAAGAGTACACAACCGGGGCAAATTTCTCCAGAAACTCATCAAAATTCCTGATCAGCAGGTTCTCATTGATCTCTCTGATTTTATCATCACTTAGACTGCTTACTCCCCTGACATCTCCCACAAGTGTTAAGAGATTCAGTTTTTCCGGGTTGATTTCCTCGAAAAGAATCGTCCTGTTCGTCTGCGTTATCGTATTCACTTTGTTCCTCCTTACCTTTCGCTTGGTTTCATATTTTTATAGTGGAGTTCCATCTCTGTTCCCCCATCATTAAAAATCAGCAATACCTTCTCCCCGTAATACAAAGCATACTTTTTGCCGCGATTGAGCACCTGGCTGTCCTTGATAATGGTAGCGTCGCCATCATTTCTGATACATAGTGCATGATCCTTTCCGCCTGTAAACTTAATCCTTCCCGCACCGGTAAGATAATACGAAATACCGCAGCAGTCCTTTATCCAGTCAAACGAAAAACTTTTCTGTGATAGCCCAAACAACTTGACGCTGCAAGGCGCAAGATCCTCCTGCGTCTCCCCCTTCAGCAGATAGATTTTAAGCTGCCCTGAAAAGTCATATCTTGTTATTGCCGGCGGCTCGGGTTGTATCTCTGGCTCTTTTGCACCTTCTTCAGGCTTTTTTTTTTGCTTTTTACCAAGAAATATAATTGAAAGAACCGCAATAATCCCACATAGTGCTGCAACTACAATCCAGAGCACCGTATAATCCGGCTGCTTTTCTGTCACAGGTACAATCAGTTCAACCTGCTGTGGTTTACTGTCATAGTGCAGTACACTGTTCGATGAATCTATTTCTATCTCAACGGTAACGTCTCTTGTCTCAGAAGTCTGATAGGGAATAACTGCCGTTTTACCGGAGATTTCAAATCCCTGTTCTTCGCCGTCTACAAGGACAGAAACCATCTGCCGTATGTCGTCCGCATCCAAAATCAGCTGCCCCTGATGGTTCAGCACATTTACCTCTATGGAAAAGGAGCCATCCTCCGATGTGTATGATGAATCCATCTCCGTTTCCAGATAGTATTCCTTTATGAGATATGCATGGGTATTTCCTCTGCCCTCCAGACAATAATCCATCACAGCCTGTTTTTCCATTGGATTTTGCAGCTGCGCAACTGCAAATTTGCTTCCCTGTATGAGCATAAGCTGTTCGCACTGTCCTGTGACATGAAAGTTTTGAATAATATCCCCTGAAACAAATAATATCTTTGCATTCTGCATGTACGTATCCTGAAGATCAACAGAAAGTTTTCCTTCGTCCGAGAAGGACTCTCCCAGTTCAATCTTTTCGAGCTGCAGCGTCTGGAACAGATATCTGGCAGCAATCTCTTCGATCGCATGGTTCTCGCCCACAGTGTGCAGCTCACCTGATGTGAGCGTCGTTGCGTAAGAAACCTGATTTTCTACATCCTCCGTCGGAACCTCGAACATATCTATCTTTATCTTCTGTGCAGCAGCTGTATCCACTGCACGCTCAAACCGATCCACCGCGTCCTGGGTCTCCTGCTCTCCCATCATGGATATCTCCCCGTCAGAGACAACCACAATCCGCTTGTCCGCACAGCTGCTGTCAAACATATCAAACGCTTTCTCCAATGCCATAGCCGGCGTCGTATATCCTTTTAATTCCACAGACTCAAGCGAGCGTCTCGTCCGCTGTGTGATATTGCCAAAATCTTCCTGATAGACAATCTCTGCGTTGTACACCAGCAGCGCAGCTTCATATCCCTCCGGGAGCGCCGAAGCGATCATGCATGCACTGTCCGCCGCTTCGATCCACTGTCCGTCTCCCCGCATCGACTTGCTCGCATCCAGCAAAAATATAATCTGGTGTTCAACCGCCTTATCAATTCTGTCACTCTGTTCTGCTGCAAAAACATTCTGTGGAAACACGAAAGAAAATCCGATTATCAGTATCATTATATGAATCATTGCTTTCCTTGTCCGCTCCATTCGTTTTCCTTTCTGAAGCCCGCAGCGGCATTGTTCTCTGTCATACTGCCTGCGCTGCTATACGGATTCATACAATTTTATAGTAAGATGGCCATGATACCTACATAGGTGCAGGCGGCACATGAAGTCTATATCCCGAGGCACTAAATTTTAAATCTTCTGAATGCCGAAGGCTCTGTGATTTGCGTAAATTATTTGTCGAAAATTGTATTTTTATTTTATCATTGGCACCTTAAAATGTTTATGACGTTTTATGAAAATTATTTTTTCACAAAACGTCATAAAAAAATGTAAGACTGCATCTTATTATATTAGTATTCATATATAAACCACGCGCTTCTGCGGGGGAGTACGAAATACTGTCATATTTTTAAGGAGGTTTTTGAATCATGAAAAAAATTGTTGCAGCCCTTTTAACCTTATGCATTGTTTCGGTTGTTGTTCCGCCAGTATCAGATTCGGGGGATTCGGATTCGGGGATTAGTACGTATGAGTATGTGTCTCAAACTCATGACAATTAATCAATTTTAATGCGAAATTTTTCTATATATGCATTCTGTAACGCTTTAATAATCTTACCCCTATTATATAGTTTATTAAGATAATAACCATTTCTAAGATACATTTCTTCCACATCTGGCAATCCTTGTTTCTCATACACCAGTGACAGGTTTGCCAGTATGTCTCCTGATATATCCCCACGACAACAATCTAAACTGTGCTGAAGTCCTTCTTTTCCAATATAAATTGCTTTTTCCAGATCGTCATGGGCCTCCAAGTATCCTACATAGTTTATATATAATGTCAATCCTGGAACAGCATGATATCGCATTGAAACTTTACTTTTCTTGTAATAATATAATAGTTGTTCATAGATGTGAAGTGCCTCTTCTACTTTACCGTCCTCTCTCAAATTAACTGCTATGTGATTACAAATCATATACTCTGTTCTAAAAGGAACGCGATAAATCAATTTCCCAAAAACCAACAATGGCATTGTTAAACCGAGTAATTCCCGAAGTTTTTGATTTGCCTTCTCTGGAGACAATTTCTTAAGCGCCATTTGCTCATAAATGCGTTCCATTCCTATAAACTGCTGATTAACGGGGATTGCCATATTTATCTTACTCTCAATCTGATCCAGCAAAATCCTTGCCTCATTCTGCTGCCCTTTAGGAAAGCATCTATTATATTGCCGCACCTTCTCATACAATTCATAACTGTCCGCATGAATAAACCCATAATAATTTTCCCGATCCATCCCCATCTTTTTCAACAGCTTATAAAGCTTCTTTTTGTTCGGATTGCGCTTGCCTTGTTCGATCCTTGACAAAGTCTCCTGTGTGAAGACTTTCTCTTATACAAATCTCCGAGCCCACTAGAATCCTGAGCATCTCGTATGCCGTCATA